>DAHXNJ010000065.1 GCA_027365445.1 Candidatus Saccharimonadota bacterium
CGTAGCAACAGTTCCTGCTTCAGTTACTACACCAAAATTAATCAACACTACACCTCCTACCGCTCCAGCATCGCTTAAAGTAGACATTGTCACCTCTACTAGTGTAGATTTATCTTGGCAATCAAGTACCGATAGTGGAGCAACAGTAATTGGGTATAAGGTATACCGATCAGGGCAATATTTAACTACCGTTAAGTCACCTTCATTTACAGATAGTAATCTATCTCCAGATACCTCATATGTGTATACGGTCCAGGCACTTGCTAGTAACGGCACAACATCAAGTAATAGTAGTATTTCGGTTAAGACCTTACCTAACCCTGTTAAAATTGTTGCTAGCTGTAGTTTAGATCTAAATCATGATGGCATAGTTGATGTATATGATGGATCAATCATGTTTGCTCATTGGCATATACCTTCAGCAACTTGCGCTATGGGTGATTTTAATCATGATGGCATAGTTAATAGTCTAGATGCACAGATATTGTTTAGTCATTGGGGTGAAAAAGTATGATTAAAAATATTAAATATAATTGGCACATAGCTCGTTCTGTTGTGATCGTAGGGCTTATACTTATAATGCTAATCGCTTATCCTTTAATAACTAATAAGGAAGCTTCAGCCTCAACTCAAAGAGGCTCATTATACTTAACGTCATCAAATAGCAAGGCTTCTCTGGGAAATTTAGTGACTTTAACTGTTTTTGAAAACAGTGAGCAGACACCAGTGAATGGAGTTCAGGTTAATTTAACTTATCCTTCGAATATACTTAGCTTCGTCTCGTATAATAGTAACGGCTTGCCGTTTAATTACCCTGGCCCGACTCCAGCAACTACGCAGTCTAGCTTTAATTATGCA
Source organism: Candidatus Saccharimonadota bacterium (assembly GCA_027365445.1). GTDB lineage: Bacteria > Patescibacteriota > Saccharimonadia > Saccharimonadales > UBA4665 > JAJZWH01. The sequence goes on from DAHXNJ010000065.1 coordinate 859, forward strand.
ATTTTTAGTACTACTCCGCTTACTGGTAACAGAGCAGTCGTCAATGTTGTTTTTAGGGTTGTTGGCTATGGAAGTGCTAATGTTAGTTTAGCTAATTCGATAGTTTCTAGTTCAAATGGTCTTAATATCGGAGATACACTAAATGGTACCAATATTACTGTAGCTAAGCCGGTAATAGTTCCGCCAATTGTAGTTATAAAACCGACACACCCAGTTCATTCTGTTAAATCAACTCAAGTACCTTCTATAACTCAAGAATCTCAGCCATTACCAGCACCTCAAGCTCCTGCCAGAAAAGCAATGCCGGCCCCTGTTATCCATATATTCACTAAGCCTAGAGTTACTTCTGTATCTTTCACTCCTCAGGGCAGTAGCCAGCCAGTTGTAGTATTGCCCCGCAATAACATAAAACTTATTGTACCGATTGTCGTTAGGCCAAATATTGTTCAGCCAACTCATCAGTTTAGAAAAGTAACACCACCTGATCCAATAGTAAAAGTCGAGTATTTCTTAAATAATAAATTGGTTTCAGTGGTAACGAAAAGCCCTTATAAATATAAATTGCCGACAAATAATATCTTAAATGGAAACTATAATCTTACAATCAAAACATATAGAGCTGGAGGAGGTAGTTCTTCAACCCCAGAGCATTTAATAGTTGCTAATCCTTTTTCACTAAATCAAGTTCGTCTAGCGTCTCTACACTATAAATTTCAAGAATTGCTGACTTTAATTGTTATTGTATTGTTAATCGTCGCTTTCTACATGCGCAGCAGGGTGTCTAGTTTCTTAAACAAAAAACTTGTTAGTGAACCAGTAGTTATTAATGCTCCAAGGAAAGACGATGACAATGTTAATAGATATGAAATGCAAACTCCACCATCAGGACCATCGCTAGACCAAAGATTGAATAACTTGCCTACACCTGTTCAGCCTCCTGGCTCAATTTATGGCCCTGATAATAATGAAGATGTAGATCATAGAAATTAAGGGTCTTTAAAAAAGTGTTAACTAACACAAGAGCTGATATCTTAAAGAAATTGAGATATTTTGCGACCCCGAGTTGGTTAAGCGGAATAATCGCTGTACTGTTACCGCTAATGACGATAATAGATTCAGGAATAACTGCTCATTTTAAACAGGTTTATGTTTACCCAGTTGGTTTCTTAATTAATCATGATACAACTGGTATATTCAATAAATACAATTTAATTGTTAAGCATCTGTCACATAATCAGATATTGAATTCCTTGTATCTTTATCTTTTTTGGATAATCGTTGGCATAATTGTTTATTTTTTAACCAACAAAGTTGTCAGCTATTTTAAGCATGCAGTAGCAATTGAAAAAGAGCTTTTTTATATGAATACTAACCGTAAAACTCTTCTCGGTAGTGTACTTAGAATCTTTGAAATCAGAATCATTGCTTTAATTATTATTTGGATATTAGCTGCTATATCTCTTCATGATATTGTTCCGTATCTTTTTAGAGATGGACAAAATATATTTAAAACTTTAAATGTGATGAATGCTATAAATTTATTACTTTATTTTTTATTACAAGTATTAGTTATTTTTGCAATAGACATGGCTTTTAGACTATTTTTTTTGAAACCGAGGTTATTTAGATAAGCTAACATAAGTAAATAATCCTATCATATTGGTGATAGGATATTTTTAGCTAATTTCTATCAATATGAAGCTTTAGTATGTCGATTATGGATTAAGTATATTATCGTAAATTAAGCATAAGAAACTTCTTGCTTTTGTTTTATTGGCGGACTACTCTTATGAATAGAATGATCGCAATAGAAAAAGCAAAAGTATATGTTGGAGAATCGATCCACCGTAAAAAGTACAATTTAATGCCTTCAGATGTATCGGCCGCTAGGGCATATATTAAGGAGTATTGGACTCATTTAATTAGAAATCATCCGGATGATGAGGGTAGCTTAATTGGAGTTCCGTATCCGTATTTAGTTCCTTCTTATGCTGAAGGTCATGAATTTGATTATGATGAACTTTATTATTGGGATAGCTATTTTATGGCTCAAGGACTGTGGGATGAAGAACATAAAGATTTAATATTGGGCATCATTGAAGATCTAGTTTATCTATTTAATAGATTTAAAATTATACCTAATTCTTCTCAATTCTATATGACTGGTAGATCGCAACCACCATTCTTAACATCTTTTATCTTAGAAGCTGAAGCTAATTATAAAATGGATATGAATTGGTTAAATCAGAAAATAGAAGTTGCTAAAGCTGAATATGAAGTTGTTTGGATGGGTCTTCGAAAACCAAATGCCCGACAGGTATATAGAGGCCTTAGTCGCTATTATGACTATAATTATCTTAATGATATAGCTGAAACTGAAAGTGGATGGGACATGACACCTAGATTTAACCGTAAAGCCCTAAACTATTTACCGGTTGATCTCAATGCTTTGTTATTTAAATATGAGGCTGATTTTGCTAGTGTGGCTCGGCGAAACGATGATAAAGAAGAAGCAGATAAGTGGGATAAGGCGGCTGAGGCCCGTAAGCAAACTATGAATGAATTAATGTGGGACAAGTTTCGAGGCATGTATTTTGACTATGACTTTACTAGGCAAAAAAGGGGAAATGTTTCTAGTTTAGCCTCTTACTTTCCGATGTGGGCCGGAATGGTTAGCGAGGAACAGGCGGGGGCACTAGTCAAATCAATAAAAAAATTCGATAACAAGGGTGGGTTAGCTACAACTGATTTTTCTCCTTTATCTCAATTTGTTTCTGGATCAATTCCTACTCAATGGGCTTATCCTAATGGCTGGGCACCACTTCAATTTATAACGGTTCAGGCTTTGAATAGATATGGTTATCATAAAGAGGCAAAGACAATAGCTACAAAATGGCTACGAGGTAATTTAGAATGGTTTAATGGCCATAATGTCTTTTTAGAAAAGTATAATGTTGTATCGCCGGAAAAACCTCCAATAAAAGGTCTATATCCTTCTCAGGTTGGTTTTGGATGGACTAATTCTATCTTTGAACGTTTTTGCAAAGACTATGTCGATATTTAAGTCTAGTTTATAATTACATTTTAACGGAGCGGGGCTATAGCTCAGTTGGCTAGAGCGCAGCATTCACATTGCTGAGGTCCATGGTTCAAGCCCATGTAGCCCCACCAAAAGTTTTTATAGGTTTAGTTTAGTTCCTGTACGCAGATATATTAAAGAGCTAAGGCCTAAATTATGATTCTTAATTATTTGTAAGACTTTATTGTTAAAATTGAAAATAAATAGGTAGCAATTGTTAATTTAACCATTAGTAAGCTAAGATTGAATAAAAGAAGAGGGATTTATATGTCGACACAAAAGCTTGAATGTTCGTTTTGCAAAATTAAGCCTGAAGTCCTAAAAGAAAATAAGAGAGCGCAGGCTTTTTTAAGCAATCCACGAAAAGTTCCTGGTCATTTCTTAGTAATCCCAAAGAGGCATATTGAGAAACCTTGGGAACTAACTAACGAAGAGCTAGTTGATATATTTGAACTTATTTTCTTTATAGAATCAAAATTGGTACAAAAGCTAGGAGAAGGTGCAGATATCCGACAAAATTATCGTCCTTTTATGCAAAGAAACAATTTAAAACAGGATCATGTTCATTTCCATGTCTATCCGAGGTATCGAGAAGATTATTTATATAAAGTATCTGAAAAATTTGAGACAGATTTATTTGTTGATTTAGACCCAAGTGAAATTAACGAATTCTCAAGACTTTTAAATGATGATTAAAGATAGCGCTGGCATACTGGTCTTTAAGAAGATTGATGGCAAAATATATGTGTTATTGGTTCATCCCGGCGGACCGATTTGGGGGCCAAAGGATAATTGGACGATCCCAAAAGGACAAATCGAAGCTGGAGAATCAATGATCGATGCTGCCAGGAGGGAGTTTAGGGAAGAAGTTGGCTTAGAAGTTCCTAGTGGTGAACTATATGATTTAGGAGAAATAAAGAAGTCTTCAAATAAGACAAATCATATCTGGGCAGTGGCAGGGGAAATTGATGTTTCTAAGTTTAGTAGTAACCTGTTTAGTCTGGAATGGCCTCCACATTCAGGCATAATTCAAAACTTCCCCGAAGGAGATAAGGCTGAGTGGTTTGAAGTCAATATAGCCAAATCAAAGATTATTAAAAGCCAATCGGGTTTTTTAGATCGACTCGAAACGCTGATTTTAAACTAAAAGTTGCTAATATATATAAAGGAAAGTATAAATCGATTATAAGAGATTTAGCTAAAAAATAAATTATGAGCAAATATTACGTAACAACATCTATTCCCTATGTAAATGCCGGACCGCATATTGGGTTTGCCATGGAACTACTTTATGCTGATGTTTTAGCCAGAGCTGCTAGAGCAAGGGGTGATGAAGTTATTTTTTCAACTGGTACCGATGAACATGGAGGAAAGATAGCCGAAAAAGCCAAGGAACAAGGTAAGACTGTAAAAGAATATACGGATGAGATATCTGCTAGTTTTGCTAAATTAACAAATGTTATTGAAGTTAGCAATAACCGTTTTATTAGGACGACAGATAAGGGTCATGAACAACGAGCCACTGAAATATGGAAAAGGTTAAAAAAAGATATATATAAGAATAGTTATGTCGGTTGGTACTGCGTTGGTGATGAGGCTTTTTTTACCGAAAAGGAAGTAAAAGCGAACAATGGGGTATGTCCTGCCCATAATCGTCCTTATGAGAAGATTGAAGAAGAAAATTACTTTTTTAGGCTTAGTAAATACAATGATGTGATTAAAGAACAGATTGTCTCTAATCGGTTTATGATCTTACCAGAGACTAGAAAAAATGAGATACTTTCTGTCATTAATCAGGGACTTGAGGACATATCGATTAGTCGACCGAAAGATAAGATCGATTGGGGTATACCTGTACCCGGTGACTCGACACAGGTAATGTACGTTTGGTTTGAGGCTTTAATGAATTACATCACTGTTCTTGGATATCCAGAACACGAAGATTTTAAAAACTATTGGCCAGCTAATGTTCAAGTAATAGGCAAGGATATTATTCGTTTTCATGCAGCCATTTGGCCAGCAATACTTCTATCTTTAGGCTTGCCCTTGCCTAAACAGTTATATGTACATGGCTTTGTTACTGCCGATGGACAGAAAATGAGTAAATCACTAGGAAATGTAATTGATCCATTTCAGGTAGTAGAAGATTACGGCGTTGATGCTTTTAGATATTTTATGCTTAGGCACATACCTAGTTATGGTGATGGTGACTTTACTTGGCAAAGATTCCATGATGCATACAATAACGAGTTGGCTAATGAATTAGGCAATTTGGTTCAGCGGATTATTGCTATGAGTGTTAAGTATCTAAAAGGCGATGTAAGTAATATTCCTCCTGCTGAACATGATATTTCGTCATATACTGAGGCGCTTAATAATTGTCGTTTTGATCAGGCAATTGAAGAGGCGTGGGCTCAAGTGCGGAGCTTAAATCAATATATTGATGAAGAAAAGCCTTGGGTTATAGCGAAAAGTGGAGATGTCGACCATATAAACGAGATAATGGGATACTTACTTAGTAGCTTAAATGAGATTGCTGAGCTACTGTTTCCATTTATACCGACTAGTTGCAATAAGATTAAGCAAGCAATTAATCAAGAGCGGATAACTATTAATGACCAAACACTGTTTCCTAAGCACGAACTAAACGCATGATTTTAGTCGATACTCATTGTCATATTCAATCAAGCGCGACATCGGCCAAAAAAGACCATACTGCTGAATTGTGGCAGAAATCTAATCAAACTACCGATGAATTGGTGTCTAATGCCCTAATGGCTAATGTTAAAAAAATGATTTGTGTAGGCTGTGACTTAGAAGATAGTTATGCGGCAGTCGCCTTTGCAGCCGATAGAGACAGTGTCTATGCTTCAATTGGTATTCATCCTCATGAATCAACGGATTTTCTAAGCAATGCTAAAAACAAAGAACAGTTTATTGAACTTTTAGAGGGTATTAGCAATAAAAAGATTGTTGCAATAGGAGAATGCGGCTTAGATTACTTTTATAATCATTCAATAGCTGAGGATCAGAAAGAAACATTGCGATTTCAGTTGGACTTTGCAGCTAAGTACGATCGGCCGGTTATCTTTCATGTTAGAGAAGCGTTTGATGATTTTTGGCCGATCTTTGATTCATATAGAGGCAATATTCGAGGAGTACTCCATAGTTTTACTGATAGCATCGAAACATTAGAAAAGGCTATTGATAGAGGCTTATATATAGGGGTGAACGGTATAGCGACCTTTACTAAAAGTAACATTCAATTAGAAATGTTTAAAAAGATTCCTATCGATCGATTATTGCTTGAAACGGACGCTCCTTACTTGACGCCAACCCCTTATCGTGGTACTATAAATGAGCCAAAACATATACTGACTATAGCAAAGTTTGCAGCTGAGTTGAGGGGTGAAGATATTCAATATATTGCTGAAACAACTACAACAAACTCACACTTGCTTTTTGGGATATAATTAATAGGTTTTGAAGTTATGAAACTAATACATTCCACACCATCTCAAGCTGAGGTTAAATTGCCACGGGCAAGTATTGAAGCTATACCTCGTAGAGTTGCTGAGGTAGAAAGAGATGCTGAAATTGCGGTAGCTGTAGCCCTAAGGGAATTAACGGCCAGAGGCATAAACATAAATCCTCAACTGAATACACCTCCAGAAAATAAAGTAGTAGAGGTTAAGCTGAAGCAGGTTATTGATAGTATGGTACCGGTTAGCAGTAACGATAGTGTCGAAGCTGAAAAAATGGCTATTGCTGATCTTGTTAATAATCAACATACCGTTCAAGTAAGTGAATACCAAGAACCACCTAAGCAAGAAATAAGGGATACAACAGATAATGACGGTGGAATATTGGATATAGACAATATACGAAAATTAATTCAAGATTCGCTTGACGAAGAAGAGGCAGCATAGCTTTTAGCAAGGATTATTCCTATGATAAATTATATTAAAAAAGCATTAAGCGTATCTCTTACCGATGAAGAAATTTATAAGGAAATTATTCATTATGAGGCCAAACTAGGTGGTCGTTTATTTGGTAAAATTCCATCAAATCATCGCCGTGAATTCTTTTGTCTTGATGAGCATACCTGGGTATGGTACGAAGAGACGTTAGATAAAAATGGTAAACGCCATAATACTACTGTGAGATATGATGTCCGTCCTAATGGTATCTTTAAGGTTCATGAGAACTTAACTCATCGCCGTTTAAGTGATGAAGAGCTAAAGAATTTTTATTTGGCTGTGAGACTTTATGGGCAAAAGATACCTAAAGAATTACTCAAATTAGTCCCAGCCAATTCTTAAGTATTTTGATGACTCAAAAAATTTATTTAGACTATGCAGCCGCTACACCAGTCGATCCATTGGTTTTTAAAGAAATGGAACCATTTTATAGTGTATATTTTTACAATCCCTCAGCAGATTATGCTTCGGCTAGATCTGTTAAGGTCAAGATTAACGAAGCTCGTAAAAAGATAGCGTATTGGCTGGGTTCTCAGGCTAACGAAATAGTTTTTACGGCTGGAGGGACAGAAGCTAATAATCTGGCTATTCATGGGATCATGAAACAGTATCCAAAATCCAATATGTTAATAAGTTCAATTGAGCATGAATCGATTATTAACAGCGCAAAACAATATAAATATGGCGAAGTTAAAGTTAAGGGCGATGGTCGAGTCGATCTAGAGAGTCTTAAAAAACAGATTAATGATGATACAGTATTAATTAGTATCATGTATGCCAATAATGAGATTGGCACCATTGAACCGATGGTTAAAATAGCCGATATTATTGCTAAGGTAAAAGCCGATCGTGTTCAGCGATCAATTGACCTACCGCTAATATTTCATAGTGACGCTTGTCAGGCTGTTAACTTTTTAGACTTACACGTACATCGCCTTGGGGTTGACTTATTAACTCTTAATGGCGGTAAGATATATGGTCCAAAACAAAGTGGGGCTCTTTATATAAGTCGAAACGTTAAATTATCTCCTATAATATATGGTGGTGGGCAAGAAAATAACCTAAGATCTGGGACGGAAAATGTACCGGCAGATATAGGGCTTAGTGTTGCTTTGGATATTGCTCAATTAAATAGAGACGAGCAGATTAAACAACAACAGAATTTAAGAGACTATTTCATTGCTAAGTTAATAAAAGAAATACCAGATTGTGTTATTAATGGATCATTAGATTACCGTTTAGCTAATAATATACATGCCACTTTTAAAGGCCAAGATAATGAATATTTGCTTATAGCACTTGATCAGGCTGGAGTAATGGCTGCCGCAGGCTCAGCTTGTAGTGCATCAAAAGATGAATCGTCGCATGTATTATTGGCACTAGGCCTAAGCGATGATGATGCGCGCTCATCTTTGCGTTTTTCAATCGGTAAATACACTACTTCAGCCGAGATTGATCATACAGTAGCTTTATTGGCACGACTTATAAAGTAGATAACAGCAAAATAGATATTTTACTAATTAATAAAACTGAGGTATATTATTGCTTAAGCAGAAGCGTAATAATTAAGCTAATGGTGGGATCATAAAATGACAATTTGGTGGCTGGCCGTAATATTAATAGCTTTGGCAGCAGCCGGAGCGGCTTTTATCTGGTTAGCTGTAAAAATAAACAACATTGGTGCACCTAAGAATAAAGGTAACCAACAAATACTTGAAGGTGCCGATAGTGATATCGAGCACATCTTTAATGAAGATTTTCGTGAAGAATTAAGAAATCGTGGTAGGCTACACTTTGAGAAGATTATTGGCGAGAACGCCATGTTTCTTCAGCAAGACTTAAGACTCACCACTTCTCAACTCAATGAATATATGAAGCAGGAGTTGACTACCAAGCTTAAAGAAGAATTTTCAAAATATGAAGAATCAATTACCGATGCTAAACAAATGGCAATCGAATCAATTGAAAAAACCAAAGAGACCATAGAAGAGCAGCGCCAGGAATTAGTAAATCACTTAAATGAAGAAATTGAATCCGAAAAAACTCGTTTACTTAATCGTTTTCAAGAAAATATGGCCGATATTGTGAATCATTATGTTCTGGCCGCTATTGGTAAGCAAATAGATTTAAATGATCAATTGGAATACATAATTAGTGAGCTTGAGTCTAATAAACAAGCCATTGCTGAGGATATAAAGTATGGCGCATAATAATTGGACAATTCCACCTCATATTATATCTAGTGGTGACGTTAAGAGACTTAAAAGAGAGCTTGAGCAGCTTGAAGAATTTATAAAACAATCAAACTTAAGAAAGCCAGGTACTTTTTTAGAGAAGTTGCCTAAAACTTCACGTAGTTTATCTGATTTTGGTGAGCTTAATAAGTTAAATCTGTTATTGGAAAAAGATCGTTTGCTAGCTAATCAATTTTTAGCAGATTTAATAGATAAAGCACCAGTGGTAAATGTTGGACTAGCAACGGAACCGTCAGTAGTATTTATGACTAAAATAGCTGCCTGGTTTAGAAACAATATTAACCCTTTAATACTTATTAATTTTGGTTTAGAGCCGACGATTGCTGCCGGATGTACCATAAGAACACTTAATAAATTTCATGATTTTAGCCTAAGAAAACATTTTGACGCCCAACATCCATTGCTGCTAAGTAAAATTAAGGAATCCTCAACTCAAGTATGAGTGACAACCGACATTTTGACTATCTGGTAGAAAAAGGTAATCCGATTGGCGAGATAATCGGTATTGATCAATTCTTGATCAAAATTAAGGGAATGCAACCCGTTAATATTAGATCGCTAGTTATGTTTGAAGATGGATCTAAGGGCTATGTTCATGAAATAAGAGATGAATATGTAGTAGTGCTATACATGGGCACGGATCAGTTATTTGTCGGTATGAAAGTGGTATTACAGCATAATGAGTTAGTAACTAAGGTTGGCAAAGATTTCATTGGTCGGGTCATTAATGTTTTTTGTGAACCGTTAGATGGCAAAGGTCCGATTGCGGCCGACGCAACCTGGCCAGTATTTAATACAGCTCCAAAGCTTTATGAGCGAGAAGGTCTAAGTGATCTTTTGCCGACAGGAGTTACTGTCTTAGATAGTTTATTGCCGATAGTTAAAGGACAGCGACTGGCAATATTAGGAGATAGTAAATCTGGTAAAACTAGTTTAGCATTGCAAATAGCTACGAATCAGACAAAAACAGATGTAGTAGTTATTTATGTCTTGATAGCAAAGCGTCGTACCGACATAACTAATCTACTCAGTCGTCTGGAAAGCTCTAAGTCATTAGATAATTGTATTGTAATCGTTTCAACCATCTTCGAGTCGTTAATAGCAAGCTATCTTGCGCCATATATAGGATGCGCCATGGGCGAATACCTATGGCAAAAAAATGATCAAGATGTTGCTATTATTTATGATGACTTAACTAGTCATGCTCATATATATAGGGAAATTTCGTTGCTTAGTAGAACTAGTCCCGGTCGTGATTCTTATCCTGGAGATATGTTTTATGCACACTCTTCCCTGCTTGAGCGAGCAGGCAAGTTAGTTCGAAACCATAAAACCTTTACTACCCTTCCAGTAGTTTTAGCTGATGGTGGGGATATAGCAGCCTATTTACCGACGAATATAATGTCCATAACCGATGGTCAGTGGATATTAGATATGAATGTTTTTAAGGATAGAATGCGTCCGGCTGTAAATGTTGGTTTGAGTGTGACCCGTGTTGGTGGCGTTGGGCATAATGATCGCCAAAAAATACTGAATGCAGAGACAATGAAGTTGTTGGCAGCCTATAATGAAGCCCAAGAGTTTGCTCATTTCGGATCCGAATTAGCTTTAGAATCTCAGACAGCATTAAATAGGGGCAAGCAATTATTTCAATTAATGAATCAAACTCCTCAAGACCATTTCTCGGTGACCGCTCAAACTTTGATGATCGATATAATTCTTCATTCATCAACAGATGTGCCACTAGACGTTCAATCACTTAAGAATCAAGCCGAAGCGGCAGCAGCGAAAATTAAAACTGATCAAGATTATGAGAAAATAAGAGATGAGTTACAAAAAAATAGTCTAGTGGAGCTAAAGAAATGAAAAGACTAATAGACATAGCCTCTGAACAGTCAGCGATGCAGTCTGTTTTGGGATTGACTAATGTTTTTGAAGGCTTAGCTAGCATGAGGATTGCTCAAGTTAAAGATCAGGTGTTAAGTTCGGAGCGGTTTTTTAACGAATTATGGGCTATTTATTCTCAGATACGTATTAATAAGAGATTTAGTTATGGTCGTGAAAGTGACGATAAAGTTATAGACAAGGATTTATTTATAGCCATCACTGCTGAAGGCGGATTTAGTGGCGATATTGATCAAAAGCTTATTACTTGGATGCTCCAATCATATGATCCAACAAAACAGGATTTAATAATCATAGGTCATCATGGAGCGATTCAGTTAACTCAAGCTGGAGTAGGTTTTAAGCGATATTTTAAACTACCAATGCATGATAATAATATTAACGTCCTGCCTCTTGTAGGTCAGGTAAAGCAATATCGTTCAACAATTGTCTATTATCAATCTTATGTCACCTTGATGGTCCAAGACATTAAAAAGATAGAATTGCACGGTGCAATAGAGGCTGCTAGTAAAAAAGTAGATAAGAATGACCATATTATTACTGAGGAAAATTATATTTTTGAGCCTAGTACGGAAATCGTAGCTAACCATTTAGAAAGCACGATGCTTCAGATTACTTTAACTCAAGCAATACTGGATTCTAAGTTAGCTCAATATGCTAGTCGTTTTCGCTCAATGCGTAGCGCTAGCGAGAAGGCTGATGAAATGTCAGGCGATCTTAAGCTTGAGTATAATCGTACTAAGAGATTCTTATCTGATGAACGCTTAAAGGAAGTTATTAACGGACTTAGAAAGGCAGAACAAGTAGCATGAGTCAAGGAGTTGTTAGAGCAATTCATGGGTTAATTGTTGATGTTGATTTTGATGACGATATGCCAGCTGTTAATGAACTAATCGATGTTTCCAACGATCAATCATCGCAATTATTAGTTAATAGTTTGGAAAAAGGCAGCCGGGCGATCTGTTTAAACGTTAATGCCGATAGTACTATTCAAAAAGGTATGGTTGTAAATACTAGTGGTAAAAGTATTGAAATACCGGTAGATAAACAACTAATTGGTCGAGTGGTCGATGCTCTTTGTCGACCAATAGATGGTCAACCGCCAATTGATGAAAAGAATGTTAAACATCGAAATATTTTTTTGGCACCTAAAAATAATCATACTTTTGCTTCGGCAGATGTGGAAATATTGGAGACTGGAATAAAGGTTATTGATTTCTTTACTCCGTTTGTGAAAGGTAGAAAAATTGGTGTTATTGGAGGTGCAGGCGTTGGTAAAACTGTATTAATTATGGAATTGATGCATAATATTGCCAAAAGTGGAAGTGGAATGTCTTTCTTCGCTGGAATAGGTGAAAGAATAAGAGAAGGACAAGAGCTTTATGAGACCTTAAAATCTAGTAAACTATTGGATAATACCTGTATGTTTTTTGGTCAAATGGATCAAAATCCAGTTCAGAGAATGCTTGTAGGTTTATCGGCTGTTACTTTAGCGGAATACTTTAGAGATGAACATAAAAAAGATATCTTGTTTTTTGCGGATAATATGTATCGTTATGTACAAGCCAATAATGAAGTTTCAACTATACTTGATCAAGTCCCGAGTCAAGGTGGATATGAGCCGACAATTTTCTCAGATGTAAAATCAATTGAAGATCGTTTGAGTTCAACCGATGAGGGCTCAATAACTTCAATCCAGACTATATACGTTCCGGCAGATGACTTGAGTGATCCAGCGGTACAGATGATTCAACATGAACTTGATGCTGTTATTGTTTTATCTCGTTCTGTTGCTGAACAAGGCATAAGGCCGGCGGTTGATTTGCTTAGAACTAACTCTTCACTTTTAAGTCCAGATATTGTTGGTGAACGACACTATATTTTAAGTCTGCAAGTTCAAGCTTTAATTCAAAAATATGAATCACTAAAAGGTATTATTGCTATTATTGGAGAAAGTGAATTGTCGGCTGCTGATCGTTCGGACTATGCTAAAGCTAAGAAGTTGATTGAATTCTTTTCGCAACATATGTTTGTAATGGAGCGACAAAATGCAGCTAAGGGTGAGTATTATAGCCGAGAGGAAACACTTAAAGGTATTGAGGAAATTATTGTTTGATGGCAGAAGGCAACAAGCAAGCTACTAAAGTTAAAACATTGAACGTTAAGGTAGCATCACCTTATCAGGTATATTTTGATCAGCCAGCCTTAAGCATTTCTGGCAATAATCTGACTGGCCCATTTGACATATTGCCTGGACACCACAATTTCATATCTTTGCTAGATAGAGGTGAGCTAGTGATTAGAACGATAAATGATGAACAAAAAATTAAAATCAACGGTGGTGTGATGCACGTAAAGGCCGATATGGCGACTGTTTTTTTGGATATATAGTAATTTCATAGAAATAAATTAGGTGGGCATTAATATGATTCCTAGTATTTATTTAGTTATGAAATAAAACAAAAGCTTGGTGTATAATTCCTAAAAATGACGATAAGTGATGTAGATGTAAGTTTTAATGACGTACATGAATATAGGATGTATTGCCTAAAGTCTGCCAATGAATATTTGACTGGTCAAGCGACTGCAAGAGAAGCTATAGAACTATTGCCTCACGAGGGTTTATTTAGTGGCTTACTTATAGGGGAGATTGCGGTTGAAGAGGCTACTAAGGTAGACGCTACTTTTGCTTCAGGTTGGCTGTCGTTTGCTAGAAAGAAGCTAGATAAGGTTGCAGAAAGTAGTTATATAGATGATGAAAACGATGATACTAATGTGGCGCGAGCATTATTAAGATTGACCCAACTAGAAGCACTTGAGACTATTTACTCTTATCATCAGATGCCGTCAGAAAACCAGGCGCTTGATATGTATCTGAGCCTAGGTCAACTAGGAGTCGATCTATTAGACAAAAGAAAAGTTGATGAAAATAATCAAAGCCGTATCTCAAGTAATATAAAAGGAGTTCTTGGTGAGATGGCTGTTTTATTATTGATCGAGAGATATGCGTTAAAAGAAATAGGGGCAGATTCTTTCGTAGCCCTGCAGAGCATGCTAAGTGAAGATCATGGAGGAGATTGTATCCGATACGATATCTCTCCTTCGTGGGATATAAATATATTAACTAGGCTTAGTTTAGAAGAAGCAATCGAAAAGACTTATCGTTTACAGATTAAGAATAGTAAATTTTACTTTCCTAATACGAAAAGAAATGATCTATTCGTAACTAATGTTTTTTTAGATCCAGATTTAGCGGTATATGAAAACGAACAAAACATATCGGAGCGAATTATTCGTGGCTGCTATATTGAGATGCATAATCTTGCTTCGTTAGAACGCTTAAGTAGTGAATTAGATAAGCGTAACGAACAATTACTAGAAATAATCGGTTAATACTAAGAATATAGCTAAAACTATCTGACTTTGTTTCTAGTGTTTTATTTATAGTTTTAGTGAAATAACATTTTTTTGTTTAAAATGTATAGGTGACTAAAAATGTTTATGTCGGTATGTCTGGAGGAGTTGACAGTTCGCTTAGTGCGGCTTTGCTTGTAGAAGCTGGCTATAGCGTAACTGGCGTATATATGAAGAATTGGACTAGAGATTTGCCAGGGTTTATCTGTCCATGGAAAGAGGATTTTAAGGACGCTAAACAAGTAGCAGTAAGTTTAGGCATACCTCTAATCTCTTTTGATTTTGAAAATGAATATCGGCAAAAAGTAGTGGATTATATGGTTGAAAGTTATCTGCAGGGATTAACTCCTAATCCGGATATCGTTTGTAATCAGGAGATAAAGTTTAAACTATTTTTAAACACTGCCTTAGAACATGGCGCTGATATGATTGCAACTGGACATTATGCTAGAACAAAAGACGGAAAGCTATATAAAGGCCTAGATTCTAGTAAAGACCAAACTTACTTTTTATATCGAGTAAGTGAGGAAGCTTTAGATAAGACTATTTTTCCTCTTGGTGAGATGACTAAAAAAAGAGTCCGAGAAGAAGCAGCAAAAAGAAACTTAGTAACTGCTACTAAGCCAGATAGTCAAGGCATATGCTTTGTTGGGGAGGTGGGCATTAAGCAATTTTTGTTAAGTGAATTGGGTCCTCAGCCTCATGGTTCGATCGTAAATCAAAAAGGTGAAGAAATAGGTGAGCATGACGGGGCTATTTACTATACGATTGGTCAAAGACATGGCTTAAGTGTTGGAGGAGGTTTGCCTTATTATGTTACTCATAAGGATATGAGTAAAAATATAGTGTATGTGACCACCGAGTTGACCGATAAAAGATTATGGTCAAATCAAATACACACCAATAATTTATGGTGGATTAATAATAAACCGGAAGCTAACAAAACATATCAGGTTAAATGTCGTTATCGATCAGAAGATATAAAATGCAAGATTAATTTAAGTCAAGATAATACTGCTGTTATAGAGCTTCAAGATGAAGTCAGAGCAATTAGTGCTGGTCAGTCAGCGGTTATTTATGATGGAGATTTAGTTATTGGTGGAGGGATTATCTACTCTTAAGGCCGAAAGCTGTTAGAATATAAACGACTATGAAAGCAGAAGAAATAAGAAAAGAATATCTGGCGTTTTTTAAACAGCAAGGTCATGCCATAATTCCAAGATCACTGTTGGTGCCAAAAGATGATCCGACAACCTTATTTACTGGTAGTGGCATGCAGCCACTGCTGCCATATCTCTTGGGTCAAAATCATTCACTAGGTGGTCGTTTAGTGGATAGCCAAACTTGTTTAAGAGCCCAGGATATCGAAGAAGTAGGAGATAACCGACATACGACTTTTTTTGAAATGCTTGGTAACTGGAGTTTGGGAGATTATTTTAAAAAAGATCAAATTAATTGGCTATGGGAGTTTTTAACTACTAAAGTTGGATTAGATCCGACTCGGATTTTTGTTAGTTGTTATATAGGTAATGAATCGGCGGGTATTCCTAGAGATGTAGAAAGCGCTAATATCTGGAGTGAAATTTTTAAGGCTAGTCATATTGAACCTAAACAAGTAGATATGGATACACCAGAAAAAGGTGCAATGCTTGGTGATAGCGAAGGGCGAATATTTTATTATGGAGATAAAAATTGGTGGTCTAGAACTGGTACGCCTGATACGATGCCTGAAGGGGAGCCTGGTGGACCAGATACAGAGTTATTTTATCTTTTCCCTCAGGTCTTACATGATAAGTCTTATGGAGACAAGTGTCATATTAATTGTGACTGTGGCCGCTATATAGAACTTGGAAATTGTGTCTTTATGGAATACCTTAAATCGGCAGGGGGAGTATTTGCTAAGTTACCAAAACGTAACGTCGATTATGGAGGAGGGCTGGAGCGTATTGCCGCAGCTGCTTTAGATGATCCTGATGTCTATCGAATTAGTCTAATGTGGCCCGTAGTGGAAGAGATTGAAAAGATATCTGGTCGGAAATACGAAACTCAGACAGCCTCGATGAGGGTAATTACTGATCATATTCGAGCCGCTACTTTTCTGGCAGTTGATGGTACTGTTCCTAGCAATAAAGAACAGGGCTACGTTATGCGTCGACTGATCCGTCGAGCAATAAGATTTGCCTTTGATCTTGGTATTGAGCAGAACTTTATAAGCGACATAGTATCGGTAATTACTGGGTTATACGAACAAGACTTTAGCGATGTTGCTTCTAGTCGTGATAAGGTGATCGATGTTTTAACTAAAGAAGAAAAAGTTTTTCGCCAAACCTTACGAAAAGGGCTTAAACAATTGGATCGCTTGACAGCCAAAGGCGTGCTAGATGGGAAAGATGTATTTAGCCTTTACGATACTTATGGATTTCCATTTGAACTAAGCATAGAAGAAGCTTATTCAAGAGGAGTAGAAGTTAGCAAAGATTGGAAAACTGTATTTAATGAGTTAATGGAAGAACAGCGTCGTCGGTCTCAAACAGCTGCTAAGGGAACATTTAAAGGTGGTTTAGGCGGGCATGGAGATATCCATAAGAAATATCATACTGCTACTCATTTATTATATAAGGCGTTGAGAGATAATTTAGGGGAGTCGGTCGTTCAGCATGGTAGCAATATAACAGAGGAGCGATTGCGATTTGATTTTAGCTATCCAACCAAGTTGTCGCCAGAACAAATAAAGCTATTGGAAGAGACGGTAAATGAACAGATTAGTCGTGATCTAATGGTCTCCTTTGATGAATATGACACAACCGAAGCACTAAAGATGGGTGCATTAGGTGCGTTTGGTGATCGTTATGGAGACAGAGTAAAGGTATATAAGATGACTCCAAAGGACAGTTCTGAGCCTTATAGTATGGAAATATGTGGTGGTCCTCATGTGGAGCATACTGCTCAGTTAGCTGAAAACGGTAAAAAATTCCATATTTTAAAGGAAGAATCATCTTCTGCTGGAATTCGTAGGATAAAAGCCGCCTTAGTTTAGTACATTTATTAACCTAAATACTCACTAGAGATTAAACAAATTAAGGCGTAATATCTAATTATTATGGATATAGAACACAATATGCCTGGAAGTGTAAAGCTGGAGTTATCTAATGAAGAAAGATCAGTATTAAACGACGCTTTATTTAAAAAGTTATTAGATGCAGCTACTCTAGGTCCGCAACTACAACCACGCGAAATTTTGACGGCTCTTGTGAGTCAAATGTTGGTGTCCAATAAAATATTGGCATGTCGTATTGATCGAGTAAATAGTGAAGCCTTATTCGTAATGGCCGAATGTCTTGAGAGATATAGTAATGGTGTTGAGGAGCCTAAACAGCTTGTCGCTGTAGATATGTCAAATTGTATGTTTATGACAGCAAGAGAGCTATGTGAAGAAAAAAGACAAATTGAAATTGAGAATATTATATCTAACGTTACGATACCCGATAGCTTAGAAGAAATATAATTAGTTATTATTAGGAATAATGAAAATACAAATTACTAAGCAATTTTATAGCTTGTAAGTGGTATACTTATGAAGTAATTATGCTTAATAAATTTAAATCAGTCGGACAGCAAGCGGCAACCAAAGCAATGGCAGTATCCAAAGAAAAAGCCCTAAGTTTTCGAAGTAAAAACAAAAAGGGTGCGGCTAAAGGAGAGAAGTTTTTGGTGGCATTAGATATAGGTACCGAATTTGTTAAAGCACTGATTGGTAAAGTGAACAATGACGGTACTATTGATATTATTGGAGTGGGAAGAAGGCATCAAGCGTTAAGCGATATGCAGGCAGGAGCAATATCTGACATTGCCGCTGTAGTACAAAATTGTGATCAGGCATTATCTGATGCAGAAGCTCAAGCGGGAGTGAGTGAACGCCAAACTATTATTGGTATAGCTGGAGAATTAGTTAAAGGTACAACTACTACTATTAGGGTAGCTCGTAAGTCCGCTGATCAATCAATTGATATAGAGGAAATGGAACGAATTATCCACCTCGTTCAACAGCGTGCTGAAATAAAGGCTAAAAAACAATTAGCTTGGGAAATGGGCGGTAAAGAAGTTGCTATTAGGCTAGTTAACTCTGCTATTGTTAATTTAGAAATTGACGGTTACCCAGTGACTAACCCAATTGGCTTTCAGGGGCAGTATGTCGTCGTTCAGCTTTATACCGCCTTTGCACCTATGATTCATATTGGTGCTCTAGAGAAAACGGCCGAGGAGCTTGATTTAGAACTGATATCAGTTGCTGCTGAACCTTTTGCGGTGGCAAGGGCAGTAATTGGTGATCGTCAAAACCAAAATTTGAGTGCTATTTTAATGGATGTTGGCGGCGGAACAACAGACATAGCTGTTATTGATGATGGAGGGGTACAAGGGACGGAGATGTTTGGTATTGGCGGTAGAGCCTATACTCACGCGGTCGAAAGAGAAGCTGGTGTTTCTTTTGATCAGGCAGAGACTCTTAAAATTTCTTTTGGAGCTAATCAGCTTCCTCCTCAAAAAAGACCGGCAGTCGAAGCTGCTTTATCTAGAACTGCTGATGTATGGATAAATGGAATTGAATTAGCGTTATCTGAATTTCCAAAATTAGATAATTTACCTCACCGAATGTTTTTATGTGGTGGAGGGGCTAGTTTGGATATGCTAATGGAAAGGCTCGAAGGGGATGATTGGTATAAAAATTTGCCTTTAACTAGAAAACCAAGTGTTCATTTAATTCGTCCCGAGCAAGTAGTTGGAATTAAAGATACTACTGGTAAAATTACTGACCATACTTATATTACGGCCATGGGTTTGCTACGTGTTGGTCTAGATACTAAGCAGTTTGATACAAATGAAAATAGTAGTATTCGCGAGAAGTTGGATAGGATGTTAAGTGTATAGATATGGCAGATAATAGCAAAGATACTATTTACGTAGATATAGATGATGAAATAACTACTCTTATTGATAAGGTTAGAACTTCTAACTCTCGTCTTGTTGCTTTAGTGCTGCCTAAAAGAGCAAGTGTATTGCAGTCTATTGTTAACATGAAGTTATTAAAACGTACTGCTGATTCAGAAAAAAAGAACATCGTTCTCATTACTACAGAGAATGGCTTACTTCCATTGGCTGGAGCCGTAGGCTTACATACAGCTGCTACTCTAACCTCTAAACCGGAAATACCTAAAGGTCCAGTGTTGGCTGCTGCCGGTCAAGAAACGGTCGATGAAGACATGGATTTACAGTTAGATGACGAAGAAGCTCCTGATTTAGCCAAAAAAGCTGGTTTAGCTGCTAGTGTGGGTGATTTAGCTGCCTCCGTCGAAAAACCGGTTAATTCCTTAAATGCAGTAGATAATCTAGAAACGGTCGATATGGCCGATGCTGAGTTAGCGCCTAGCGATGAAGAAGATCAACCTCCAGAAGACGTTAAGCCCAAAAAAGATAAACACCTAAAAGTGCCTAATTTTGATCGTTTTCGGACTTTGCTTATTCTAGGAGTTTTGTTAATTCTTTTCTTAGGCATTCTTGGTTATTTTGTACTGGCTGTTTGGCCACATGCTACGATAGAAATCAAGACTGACGCCAGTAACGTTAATACTAATGTTAGCGTGACGCTGGATACTGGAGCACAGACTGCTAGCATATCTACTGGAGATATACCTGCAACTCAGGTATCTCAGCAAAAGACTTATACACAAACCGTGAATACGACAGGTCAGAAAAATGAAGGAACGGCCGCTACTGGGTCAGTTACTATGACCGCTAGTGACTGTACTTCACCCTATACTTATAACGGAGCTTTTACGATCCCAGCAGGAACAGGAATAAGCTATAACAACCTTACCTATGTTACACAGAATGATACCCAGATGATGATACCCCAACACTACCCTTTTAAGGGCAGCTGTGTAAGCTACGTCGCCGCTAACTCAACACAAATAACGGCACAAAGCGGAGGATCATCATATAATGCTCAGATTAACAACGGTACGGTTTCTGGATACCCTGAGGTAGTTGCTAACGGTTCGGCTAGTGGTGGTACAGATAATATAATTCAAATCGTAGCTCAAGCTGATATAAGTACTGCTACTTCTAAGATAAATACCAATGCTGGTAGTGTAAAACAGAGTTTAATTAATCAGCTTAAAGGCCAGGGGTTATATCCAGTTGATGTTACTTTTGCTAGTAGTACTCCACAGATTAGTGCTAATCCTAGTGTTGGTTCACCTTCAAATACGGTTACGGTAACAGAAACTGTGACCTATACTATGTTTGGTGCAAGTAAATCTAACCTTAATGCTTTACTGGATTCAAATATTAAGAGTCAGACTAGTAAAGGTCAAAATATTATTAGTAATGGCTTAAGTCAAAGCTCATTTAGACAGGTTAGTGCTAATAGCTCTACTGATCAAGTATCTTTAAACACCTTTGCTGAGGTAGGTCCAAACATTTCCGTAGCAGGTATTAAGAAAGAGTCTTCTGGTCAATCACCAAAGATGATTATCTCAAAGATTAGAACTAATCCTGATGTAACCGGAGTGATTGTTAAACTAAATCCGTTTTATGTAACAACTGCTCCAACTAACCAATCTAAAATAACTGTCAAAATTGCTAAGCCTACTAAGACGGCTTGATACACTAGCTTAATTAAAGAGGAAAAATACTAATAATATGGCCAGCAACCCATCTTATATTTTAGGACTAGATATCGGTAGCGTTAGGGTTGGTTTAGCTAAATCACTGTGGCCGGGAGGTATACCTAGCCCATATATGACGATCAAAAATGACGATGCCTTCATGACTAATCTATTAGATATAGTTAATAAGGAAAACATTGTCATGCTTATAGCCGGTCAACCAAGAAATTTAAGTGGCGACGATACAAAACAAACCGATAAAGTAAGGGCTGTAGTAGAGCGAATTAAAACACATATCTCCATTCCTATTTATTACCAGGATGAAGCATTAACTTCAGTGAAGGCCGAAAAAGAGCTTAATGATAGGAAAAAGCCTTATAATAAAGAAGATGTCGATGCTCTAAGTGCGACATATATACTCGAAGATTTTATGAATGGGTATGAACAAGGGGTAGGTCTTGAAATTAAATTTAACTAGAAGGATTCCATTGAGACTTTGGCTTATAGGTATTGCATTAGTAGTATTATTTTTTGTATCAGTTGTAGGCATAAGAGAATATTATTATGCTAATTTAAAACCAGTAAGTAGTAATAGTAATGCTAAGACCATTATCTTGGCAGTGCCTAGTGGTGCGACTATTGCTCAGATAGGTAACTTGTTAGCTCAACGACATCTTATTCGATCATCATGGGTGTTTGATTGGTATGTACATAGTGCAAATCTATCTTCTAAATTAGAAGCTGGTACATTTGCCCTCTCGGCGAATAACAGTGTTCAGCACATAGCTAATGTAATTGCTAGTGGTCATGTGGCTGAAGGGGTAGTTACGATTCTGCCAGGTAAAACTTTAGCGCAAATCAAACAATCCTTAATTAATGATGGCTTTTCTGTCGCTAATGTTACTGCTGCATTAAATCCGTCTCTTTATTCGAATTTACCGATAATTGCCGATAAACCAGCCAGTGTTAATACATTAGAAGGTTTACTTTATCCAGATTCATTTGATAAGACTTCAACTACTAGTGCTTCGGTAATAATTAGGGAATCATTAACTGAGATGGGTCAGCATATAACACCTTCGATGCAAAAAGCGTTTGCCAATGAAGGTTTGAGTGTATATCAAGGCATAACGTTGGCGTCAATCGTTGAGCAGGAAGTATCTAAGCCATCAGATAGATCTCAAGTGGCCCAGGTGTTTTTATCAAGACTTAAACAAGGAATTCCTCTAGGTTCTGACGTTACTGCAAATTATGGTGCGGTGATTAATAACCAGCCACCATCTTTGAGCTATAACTCTCCATATAACACTTTACTAAATCCTGGCTTGCCACCTACTCCAATTGGTACCGTAAGCGATGGTTCGTTAAATGCAGTTGCTCATCCAGCTAACACTAACTGGCTGTATTTTGTAACAGGAGATAATGGGACAACTTATTTTGAACAAACGTTGCAGCAGCATAATGCCGACACCGCTCAGTATTGTCATAAGCTTTGCGCTCAACCATAGCCAGAAAAAGATAAATAATCTGTCTTTTAAGTGTTACGTGTTGTGATTTTACTATTCTGTAACTGAGCTTTGAGGGGTTGGATTTAATATATCATTAACTAGTTTGTCGATCTGGTCATTAACTAAGTTTGCCTTAACTACATAGCCTTCTATCCCAAGTTGTCGTAAGTTAGGGGGCGCTTCACTCTCATTGAGATTAGATATAACCAGAACCTTAATGTCTTTGCCCCAATCGCTTTTTCTCATGGTTTCGAGAACTTTGCCACCTTCAATATCTGGTATCATTAGATCTAATAGGACTAGATCTGGAAGTTCATTCTGAATAAAATATAATCCTGTTATTCCGTTGTAGCCTATAAAGCAATCATAACCCTGTAATTCAAGCCTTGTTTTATATATTTCGCTTAAGCTTCTATCATCCTCTACTATTACTATTTTTTTAGTCGATGGTGAATTATCCATATTGTTTTTAATTATAGGTTAGGTGGGGTTTATTTAATATCAAAATATAGATCTATGCCTTTGTTTAGGAAGTTATGCGGCTTTAATGGTGACCGTTGAACCTACATTTAGCCAGCCATAAAGCCACTGAGCTGTCGCTAATGGTAATTCTACGCATCCATGAGACGCTTTTTTGGAGTTAGGGCTGATATGCCCAAACTCACTTGGCTTGACCCAATTAGCATCATGTAATCCATAAGCCCCATACTGATTAAAGAGAAAAGGCATCCAGTAGCTAACGTGTACATTCCAGCTACCTAATTGATCACTCCCGGTTAGCTCTACATTAGTATATTTTTTATAAATGTGGTATGTCCCTACTGGAGTTATGTCTGCGGCATATTGATCGTATCCAGTAACTACTGGTGAGTTATATAACGCCGAGCTATGGTCGCAGGCCCATAAGTGTTGTTTACTGATTATTACTACTACATCCTTGTCGAGTGTATTGCCACTACATTCATTTGATTCCTCTGTTTTTGATTTAACCGGTTTATTATTAGTCTTAACCGTTTTATTAATAGCAGACACATAGGTTGATTCATTGTCTGGTAGGCGAAAACTATATAGTGCACCGGCTATTAAGAGTAGAGCTATAGTTAGAGTTATTTTTGTTAAAACTTTAGACTTTTTAGGTTGATTTTGTTTTGAGATAGGTTGGTATCGACTAGGCTGATTAGCGTAGGGTGTATACGCTTTATTTTGCTTATATTTATTGGCCATTTAAATAATTATAGCCACATAGATATTAAAAAGCTGAAAAAAAGATAAAAATTTTCGTATGTTAATGTTGAATACTCTTGTATTTTATATAAGGATTAGAATTTTTTGGTAGTTTTGCTAAAATATTAGTAGTCTTAGCCGGGATCTTAACCATTAGCCGGTAGACAAATAGGAGTAGTTAATATTAATAAAGCTATTTCACACAGTTTGGAATTAGGTACTGCGGTACCACTTAAACAAACTAGGTCTTATAAAAAGTCATTTTATCGACGCTTTACCCATCGTCGTGTTCTTAAATATTCTTTACTTAGTGGCAATATACTACTTTTGCTAGCAGTTGTATTCTTTGTTGTTTCGGCGACTGGTAATAGTGCCACCACTAGCGTTGCACCATCTATAGGTAACGTTATTAACCCTCTCGATCAGCTATCTTCAGCTTCTATTGCCTTAACAGTAGCTCGATTAGCTAATTTACCTGAAACTACTGCGGTAATGAATCAAGCTGATACTGAGCAGACACTTTTAGCTGTCGCACCAACCAATAATAGTGTTATTAGTAAACCTCAAGTAGTTGCTACTAAATATATTTCTAATAAAGATATTAAAACATATGTAGTAGCTCGTGGCGATACGGTTTCTTCGATTGCTAAGAAGTTTAATATTTCTATAAATAGTATTCTCTGGTCTAATAATATTACTGGCAATGCGATAACGCCTGGGGTTAAATTACTTATACCGCCTGTAAGCGGAATAGTCTATACGGTTAAAGCTGGCGATACTCCAGCTTCGCTCGCAACAAAGTTCCAGGCAAGCAAAAGTCTTATTATTTCTTATAATGACGCAGAATTAAAAGGTATCTATACTGGTGAACGAATAATTATTCCTAACGGCACTGAACCAAGCGTAAGCAATTATTATGCAAGCAATAGTGCTACTTATGGCTGGGGAGCTCAAGCATATTACGGTTATAATGGCTATGATTTTGGTGAATGTACCTGGTGGGTAGCAAAATTAAGAGCACAAGCTGGTGCTCCATTGCCTACTGATCTTGGCAACGCCGCAACATGGGGTATTAGAGCTGCAGCGTTTGGTCTGCCAGTAGGTACGACGCCATCTGTTGGAGCGGCAGTAGTAATGTCTACTATTGGCTATGGACACGTTGCTTATGTTACTGCGGTCCATCCTAATGGTACGATCACAATTAGCGAGATGAATCGTGTTGGTTGGGATATGGTTGATACAAGAGTAGTACCAAGTGCCGGCTACACATATATCTATTGATGACATATAATCTTAATCTGATAATAATTACTCTATTAATGAAGAGTATGGGAGATACATGAATTTCATAGATCAAGCCGAGGTAACGGTTTTAGCCGGTAAAGGTGGCGACGGTAGAATAAGTTTTCATAAGGAAAAGTTTATATCGAAGGGCGGACCAGATGGTGGTGACGGTGGAAATGGCGGTGACGTTATTCTTAAAGCTAGCTTTAATCAAAATAGTTTGGCCGCATATCGCTATAGTAAATATTTAGCTGCTAAACCAGGACAGCCTGGTAGTACGAACAATAAGCATGGTAAAAGTGGCGATAGTTTAATTGTGGCTGTTCCTGTGGGAACGGAAGTTATTGATGATCAAGGGATTGTCATTGCCGATCTAACGGCTAATGAACAGGCGATTGTAATTGCCAAAGGGGGAAAAGGCGGTTTTGGTAATGCGCACTTTGTTAGCTCAAAACGTCAAGCTCCTAATTTTGCCGATAAAGGTGAGCCCGGCGAAGAAAAGAAGATAAAGTTTGAATTAAAAATGCTAGCGGATATAGGGCTTGTTGGATTGCCTAATGCTGGTAAATCTACTTTACTTAAAGTTATAAGTAACGCAAAACCAAAAGTGGCAGATTATCCCTTTACT
This sequence comes from Candidatus Saccharimonadota bacterium, assembly GCA_027365445.1. Classification (GTDB taxonomy): domain Bacteria; phylum Patescibacteriota; class Saccharimonadia; order Saccharimonadales; family UBA4665; genus JAJZWH01. The sequence continues at coordinate 26,801 of DAHXNJ010000065.1, forward strand.
ACCCTTCAGCCGTCGGTTGGAGTTGTAGATATTGATAAATCGACTAGTTTATTATTTGCAGATATTCCTGGACTAATTGAAGGAGCAGCCGAAGGAAAGGGATTAGGTCATGACTTCTTGCGGCATATTGAAAGAACATCGGTTATTGTTCATCTCATAGATGCCTATTCAGATGATCCAGTCTTGGCTTACCTTACTGTCCGCAAAGAGTTAGAAGCCTATAAAAAAGAACTAATTAAACGACCAGAGGTTATTGCCATTACCAAGTGTGAAGGTTTAGATCAAGATATGACAAATGACATAGTAGCTAATCTAAGAAAAGTAGTAAAACCTAAAACAACACCTATTTTGGCTATATCTGCTTTTAGTAAAAGCGGGATAGATGATCTTATTAGAACAGTTCAAAAAGCTAAGCATCAACTATCGCTTAAAAAGGCAAAGAAAACTAAGCCCGAACTCTATGAGTATAGACTAGAAAGTGATGAGCGAGCTTGGAAGATAGAGCAACAAGCTAAAGGGGTTTATATTATAACTGGAGATCAAATAAATAGATTTGCACTCAGAACAGATTTTAAAAATGACCAAGCGGTTGCCAGGCTATTAGATATTTTAAAAAAACGTGGTGTGATGCATGCTCTTATTAGAAAAGGTCTTAAGCCAGGAGATAAGATCTTATTTAAGGATGCGGGCGAGATCGTATACTAACTCTATGGATCAAACTTTATTTTTTTATGATCTAGAAACAACTGGGCTAAAGCCTGGTGAGGACAGAATTATGCAGTTCGCTGGTCAGCGAACGGATAATAATCTTAATCCTATCGAAGAGCCTCATAATTATTTATTAAAATTAAGTGGTGACATCTTGCCTGAGCCCAGCGCAGTCTTAGTCCATGGTATTGCCCCTCAGCAGGCTAACTTGGACGGATTAAGTGAAAAAGAGTTTCTTGAATTATTTTATAAGAATATAGTTAAGCCGAATACAACCTTTGTCGGTTTTAATAATATTCGGTTTGACGATAATTTCCTGCGCTTTTTAAATTATCGTAATCTTTATGATCCTTATAGTTGGAGTTATGAAAATGGTTGTTCAAGGTGGGACATCTTAGATTTAGTTCGCTTAACTAGGGCACTACGCCCAGATGGAATTGTATGGCCAACTGATAGCAAAGGACGAAATACTAATAAATTAGTTGCAATGACTGAGGCTAATAAGATAGATCATCAAGATGCACACGATGCTTTATCTGATGTTGGTGCCACTATTGCAATGGCTAAGTTAATTAAAACTAAACAGCCAAAGCTCTATGATTATTTATATAATCTAAGACAAAAAAAAGATGCTGCCAGTTTAGTTTTTTCAGGGATGCCCTTTATTTACTCCACTTCTCACTATTCTAATGATCCTTTTAATACTTCTGTAGCAGTAAAGCTATTAAGTAAGAATGATTCTAATTCGGTAGTTACATATAACTTGAGATATGACCCTAGACCATATATAGATATGTCTGGTCAACAGCTTGCTGAATTATGGAACAATGTTAAGGCAAATAAAGACGAACCGATAACTTTTCCATTTAAGACAATGAAATTAAATCGTTGTCCGGCCATTGCACCGGTTGGTGTAATTAAGGATGAGCAATCTCAGCAAAGACTTAATATAAATTTAGAAGAAGTTAATAAAAACCTTGAGTTAATAAAAAACAACCAAACCAAACTAGTAGAACAGTTAACTATAGCTGTTGATATATTGGATAATGATCAGGAGGTTCGGTGGAGGGCTGATAATTTGGGTGTAGAGCAGCAAATATATAGTGGCTTCTATGGTATTAAGGATAGGAATACGATGAAGGAGTTACATAAAAACGAAACTCCAACAAAGATTAGGGAATATAAAGAACGGTTTGAAGACGAGAGACTGAAGCAATTATTAGAGCTTTATTTGGCCAGAAATTACTCTACTACCTTAACTAATGAAGAAAGAATATCTTGGGAAGATCATGTTAAAAAAAGTTTATTTGAGGGAGGGGATAATGCTAGGTTAGCTATTTATTTTCGGTCTATTAGTGATCTTTCTATAAAAAGAACTGATACTAAGAGTCAAATTTTGCTTGAGGATCTGCGACTTTATGGTGAATCGCTCATTCCTAGCGACATATCCGATTAACTCGTGTCTAGTTAAGGGCTCGATCTTTATATAGGCTTTTGAGAATAATAAATCTACACTGTCTTTAAAAGCTGGTTTTCGAAGGTAGAAATATAAACAAAATAAAATAGTTATTAATAGGATGCACCATAACGCAAAGGTGATTTGAAAGTCGGTTCCTGGGATTTGACCCAAAACTAAGAAATTATCCATTTTTACACCTATTCTCTAGCTAGTATAAGCAGCTATTAATAACAAAGTTCAATAATAACACTAAAATTACTTATAGTCAATATTAGTTTATTAGATTTAACTTAATTAATCTTTAAGAGATAGTAAAATCTGGATACTGGCATTTAGATAGTCCTCATCTAATATACTAATTTCTTCTCATAGCATTAGCTATATTATTATGATCACGATTATTGTCTGCACTCATGACTGTCAGTGCTAACAATCTATAATCTTCTTTGGGTTCACCTGATTGCAGTTTAGGAGATTTTATAGTACATAAAACTACCCTACTAGCACCATGAGCTTTCATTTTAAATTTTCGGAGACGGTGTTCTTTTTTATCACCGAAAGTATCAAAACCATAAAATACAAGAGTTTCTGGTAATTTTTTTCATCATGATCAATGCTTTGTTGATAAAATTCAGTTTCTTTAAGAGTGACTAATATTGTCATTAATTTAGCTGTATCACTAGCTATAACTTCTATATTGTAATCTATTGTTAAATCGGACAGAATATTGTGATATCTTATATATAAATTGGTTTAGAAGTAATTATGAAAATATTCAAGAGAAAAGAACGATCAAGGAAGCCGGAAACTGTTATTGTAAGCGAGCCTGAAGCGCAGCGTGAGCTTTCCATAGAAGAGATTGGACATGCTTCGAGACTTATAGCCACCCTACTAATGCATTACGAAGAATCAGGCAATCTAACCGTAGATAGGGCTTTTGATTGCTATTCAGAGGATCATGCGCTTCTTGATGATGCGCGCCAACAATTTACAGCCGATTTAAGTGTTGTCTGCCATTTACGAATGATTAAGGTTTTAGATGGGCAGATAATACCGTGGAACCTTACTAAAGACGAGATCTGCTGATAAGCAAATTCTCGATTTTACACCGGACACTCCTCAGCTCCCTGCATTTATGCTCTTAGAATAATGCTATCCTGCTACAGATAACGACACTTCCATAGCCATAGTGCTGACTACGGTAACACTATTACTATCTAACCGATACTATTTCGGTAGCATTATTTTTTATCTAAGAGGTCTATCTGTTATAAACTAATTAAAACCTGTATAATTATTACTTTTAATAGGTGACTCTAATAGGAGTAGGTTTAAATGCCTGAACAAATAACAGTACAGGGTGCAAGAGAGCATAATCTAAAAAATATTAATGTAACTATACCGAGGAATCAATTAGTAGTAATTACTGGTTTATCCGGTTCCGGTAAATCATCGCTTGCTTTTGATACCATTTATGCCGAAGGTCAGCGAAGATATGTGGAGAGCTTGAGTTCATATGCACGGCAATTCTTAGGGTTAATGGAAAAGCCTGATGTTGATCAAATCGATGGGCTTAGTCCAGCAATCTCGATTGATCAGAAATCGACCAGTCGTAACCCTAGATCTACGGTAGCTACGGTAACTGAGATATATGATTATTTAAGACTATTGTATGCTCGCATCGGTATACCTCATTGTCCAATTGATGGTGTGGTGGTTGAGAGACGAACGATTGAAAGTATAATTAACCAAATCGAGGAAGTTCATCGAGATAAAAGAATTGTAATTCTCTCCCCTTTAGTGATAGATAAAAAGGGTGCATTTGAGCATATATCTGAACAATATTTAAGAGCAGGTTATGCTAGGGTCCAGGTAGATGGAGTCATTTATGCTTTGGAAGAATTCCCAGAACTAGACAAAAATTATAAACATAATATTGAATTGGTCATTGATCGATTAGTCTTAGGTTCAGAGAGTCGTGGTCGATTAGTTCAAAGTGTTGAGCAGGCATTGGATGTTTCAGAAGGTAACGTATATATATTTGATGCCGATTCAAGTGCAACTACTACATATAGTCTTAAGTATGCTTGCCCTAACCATCCGGAGGTTGCTATACCGGACCTTGAGCCGAGAACTTTTAGTTTCAATAGTCCTCATGGAGCATGTCCAGTTTGTACTGGCATTGGTTCTAGGTTAGAAGTTGACCCTACTTTAGCTATACCTAACGGACGGTTAACCATTGCCGAAGGAGCTATTAGGCCGTATAACCGTATAAATGTGGATAATTGGTACATGAAAAAACTGGCAGCCGTGGCTGATCGTTATAATTTTTCTCTCCATGTTCCAACTGGAGAATTAAGCGAAGAACAGATTCATTTAATACTATATGGTACCGGTAATGAAACATATAAGATCAAGTTAAGTGCAGGTCGAAGTTTTGAGACTACTTACGAAGGAGTTATTCCTAATCTTGAACGTCGACATAGAGAGACTGATAGTGAATTTATTCGTCGTGACATTGAAAGGTTTATGCAAGAAAGGCCATGTCATAAATGTAATGGTTTAAGACTTAAACCAGAGGTATTAGCGATTACCATTCAGGACTCTTCAATTATGGATATTTGTCAGTTGTCTATTACAAAAGCTAATGAATGGATATCTAATCTTAAGTTAAATACCAATGAAGCCCATATTGCTAAATTAATAATTAAAGAAATTTCTGCTAGATTACAGTTCTTAGTGGATGTCGGGCTAGATTATTTAACACTTTTAAGAAGTGCTACCACGCTAAGTGGAGGAGAGGCGCAACGAATACGACTTGCTACTCAGATAGGCTCTGGTTTGATGGGTGTGTTATATGTTTTAGATGAACCTAGCATAGGTTTACATCAAAGGGATAATGCCCGTCTTATTGAAACACTTAAGCGCCTACGATCTATTGGCAATAGCGTAATCGTTGTTGAGCATGATGAAGAAACAATTAGGACAGCTGACTATTTATTGGATATCGGCCCAGGGGCTGGTATTCATGGCGGTGAAGTTGTTGCTGCAGGTAAACCAGATGAAGTTATTAAGACTAAAGGTAGTATTACAGCTGAATACTTATCAGGTAAAAAAGAAATTAGTGTACCTAAAAAAAGGCGTCAAGGTAATGGTAAAGTTTTGGTTATTAAAGGAGCAAGCGAAAATAATCTTAGGAATATCGATGTTACTATTCCGTTAGGAAAATTAGTAGTAGTTAGTGGAGTTAGTGGCTCTGGCAAATCGAGCTTAATAAACGATATTTTGGCAAAAGAATTATTAGCACGACTTCACCGAGCTAATACTGTTCCGGGTCGGCATGAAGATATTGAAGGCATAAAGCAGTTGGATAAAGCCATTATTATTGATCAAAGTCCGATAGGACGAACTCCTAGGTCAAACCCGGCGACCTATACAGGCTTATTTACTCCAATAAGAGAATTATTTGCATCAGTACCTGAGGCCAAATTACGCGGTTATTCTGCCGGAAGATTTAGTTTTAATGTTAGAGGTGGTCGCTGCGAAAATTGTCGAGGTGACGGAATTATTAAAATAGAAATGCACTTTTTGCCAGATGTTTATGTGCCATGCGAAGTTTGTCAGGGTAAAAGATATAACCGAGAGGCTTTGGAGATACACTACAGGGCTAAAAATATAGGTGACATTTTAGCAATGACTTGTGAACAAGCATTAGACTTTTTTATGAATGTTCCCTTGATTAGTCGCAAACTACAGACCTTAGTTGACGTTGGACTTGGTTACATAACTTTGGGACAGCCAGCTACTACCTTAAGTGGTGGTGAAGCACAAAGAATAAAACTAGCTAGTGAGCTAAGTAGGAGACCAACGGGACGTACTTTGTATATTCTTGATGAACCAACAACTGGTCTACATATGGCTGATGTAGATAAATTATTAGATATGTTACATGCCTTAGTTGATGTCGGTAATAGCATGATAGTAATTGAACATAATCTAGATGTTATTAAAAACGCTGATTATTTAATAGATATGGGGCCAGAAGGAGGCCAAGCTGGAGGTTTGGTTATTGCTAAGGGTACGCCAGAAGAAGTTGCACTCAACCAAAAAAGCTATACGGGACAATACTTAAAAAAGATGCTTTAACTTTTTTGCAATGAATAAGCAAAAGCATATAATGGTTAGTATTAAAGAGAAGATAAAAGGATGAAAAATAAAACTGCTGAAGTCGAACGAAGAGAAAAAACACTATCTGAAGCTAGGGATGTGTTAAATAATTCAGCTGAATTTATGAGTCATATCTCACAAATATTAGATGAGTGCGGTGTCGTCTTTTGTCCAGAGACAAATAAATCTCTACCTAAACTACAACCATTAGAAGCAGGTTTTGATTCTGGAATTACTTGGTAGATTAAGTTTCTTTGGTTTAAATTGACCTGACTAATGTTTTTTATTTATTCTCTTAAAAAAGCTGCTATAATTAAATATATTAAATCACTCTTCTAAAGACTTATATTAATCACCTAACATTAGATAAGAAGGAAGCTAAAAATATGGCACAGGAAACTATAAACTTAACATTGGAACCAAGAACAGTGCTTGGTAAGGCGGTTAAGCACATAAGGAAAGAGGGCAGAGTCCCGGCGGTCATACACGACCACGGTCAGGCTTCAATAATTGTGCAGGGTGATAGTTTAACATTGTTAAGGGTATTTCAACAGGCTGGTAAACATCACCCAATAACAATTAGCACTAATGGTAAGACCTATACTGCGATGATAAAATCGGTTGAATTTGAACCAAGAAAACATGAATTAACGCATGTAGTATTTAATTCTGTTGCGGCGGACCAAGTAGTAGAGGCCGAAATACCGATTGAAGCAAAGTATGATGAAGGTGATGAAGCGACTCCAGCTGAAAAAGCCGGCTTAATTGTATTGAATAATCTAGAAACGATAGATGTTGAAGCATTACCAAAAGATTTGCCTGACGTTCTATATTATGATGCTAATAAATTAGTCAATATAGGTGATCACATAACGGTTGCTGATTTATTGGTACCAGCAACAGTTACAGTCAAGACAGATCTTTCCCAATCAGTTGCTACGGTATATGAGCCAAGTGCATTAGCTGCAGCTAATGATGCTGCTGGTGGAACTGAAGAGGCTACTGAAGCGATCGAAACGGAAGAGTCAGCTGAAACTACAGATAGTGAAGTTAAAGCCGAAGCTTAGTCTTCCATGAAGCCACCAGATTGGTGACTCCATAATTCAGCATAAATTCCATTTAACCTTAGTAGTTCTTTATGTGTTCCTTCTTCGGCTATTTTGCCTTTGTTTAAGACGATTATTCGATCCATTTGCTGGATTGTGCTAAGTCGATGGGCGATAATAATTGTTGTTCGATTATTCATGAGCGTCCACAAAGCATCTTGTATTAGTATTTCGCTGACACTATCGAGAGCCGATGTAGCCTCATCAAGAACAAATATTGGTGCATTTTTAATCATAGCTCTAGCAATAGCTATGCGCTGTCGTTGACCACCAGATAGTTTAATACCACGTTCGCCAACTAAAGTGTCATAACCTTCATTTAAGGAGTCGATAAACTCATTGGCGTGAGCCATTTTAGCTATAGCTTCAATTTCATTTTGTTTAGCTTCTAAGTCGCCGTAGCTTATGTTTTCCTTTATGCTTCGATGGAAAAGCATTGGTTCTTGAGGAACGTAAGCTATTCTTTGCCTTAAGCTTTGTTGTCCAATCGTGGCTATATCTTGGCCATCAATAAGTATGCGACCAGCTTGAACGTCCATGAATCTTAGTAACAGTTTGGTAATCGTTGTTTTTCCGCCACCACTAGGTCCAACTAAACCAACTTTTTCACCAGGTTTAATTCTTAGACTTAAGCCATTAAAAAGAGGATCATTTTCCCGGTTAGGGTAGTGAAAAGTTACGTTATCAAAAACAATTCCACCTCTATTTATTCTTGTTTTTAACACCCTTGCCTGGTCTTTGATCTCTGGTTCTAGGGCTAGAATTCTGGTCATTTCAACTGAATCGCCCAGGCTTCGATTAACATTCCTAACTAATCGGCTGAATTGTAAAATTTGACTAACTATTGATTGGGTATAGCTAATTAATAAATACAATAAGCTTATGTCGGCATTAGTAGTAGTTACTGCAATTAATCCACCAATGACAGCAATTACTTGGAATGTATTAGTTTGTATTTGACTTAATGCCTCACTTTTAAATACTTCTTTTGATAGAATATTTGAGGCATTTAATACTTTTTGGGCCGCCTGTTTAAATCGTTCATTCTCATAGTCCTCATTACCGAAAGCTCGAATGGACTCAATATTAGTCATTGCATCTGCTAAGGCGGCTGTTTCTTCGCTTTCGGCTTCAGCTACTTGGGTATTAACGGATAACTGCTTAGTAATGCGGCGATACATGATAGCAATGTATACCAAACTTATCGCTAACATTGCTATTGCATAGATAGGAGATATATACCCCAGAACAATAACTGAAAAAATCAAAGTAGCTAGCCCAGGAACAATGCTCCAAATAAAGTCGTCGACCATGCGTTCGTAGGCATGTACATATTTACTGGCCTGTGAGACTAAAGCGCCAGAAAAACGATCAGCATGGAATCTTTGACTCATTCTATTAAGGTGTTTAAAAATAGTCTGAATCATATCGCTCATGGTCCTAATTTCTAGTTGCCAGGTGTAATAACTTTGAATACGCCAAAGTACAACTCCTGCTAACATTGTTAGGGCATAATAGATTAGATAAGGAGTAAAACTAGATAGGTGTATCGGCGAAGAGTGTTTATAGCTAGTTTGTAGCCTAGCAAAAATTCGAGAAACAATTAGTGGTGCAATAATGCTTTGTGCTACTACTGCTAACATTGCTCCTATCGAGCCGACATAAAAATTCTTCTTGTACTTTTTGGTAAATTTCCAAAACCCGCCAAGGGTTTGGTTAGTTAACTGCCTATCTTTTTTCATAGTTTTCCCTAAGATAAATTGATTATCTATCTAATATTTAGTTTGTAGTGCTTGTAATATAAATTAAGTTAATTATCGAGATTATTTAGCTTTATTTATTGAGAGTTTAGTGTTGACCATATTGCCGCCTGTATTATTAAATTTACACGGGCTTTATCTAAACCCTTAAAAAAATTGCTTGTTACGTATATTACATCGTATAATAAAGTGTTAATTCTTGCAACAAATTAAACAAAAGTTTAGGTAAAAGATATGGAAGATCTACCTTTTTCGCTGCCTTCCCCTGAAGAGGACGACGATGATGATGACGATGACAGTACGACTAAAAAATCTAAAAAGAAATCTTTTCTAGAAGATGTTCTAGCAGCTGATAATAAAGATAAGAAAAAAATAGGACAAGAAATTGCTAAATCTTTATTTCAAAAACCTAAAACAGAGGAAGAGTTAGACGATAAAAAGGAAGATAATAAAGATAAGCTAAAAGATAGTAGCGAAAAATCTGAAGAAATTTCTGATGATGAAGAGGCTTATATTAATCAGGCTATTGCAAATGAGCATTTGCAAAATCCAGTCACTGAAGAGACGCCTGAACCGCCAGTTAATGAATTTCTAGATAGGGTTGTTGATGGAGAAGATCCTAATGGTGCCTATGATGAAACAATTAACCACATTGACCAGCCTGAGCAAATCGAACAAGATAATCCTAATAATCAATCTTTAGCAACTGAACAGGAGTCAATAGCAGAAGAATCTGTTATTGATACCCCAATAGTGGAAGAGCCTGTTATTGATAGCCCAATAGCGGAGAACACTCCTCTTCAGCCGATAGAAAACATTCAAGCTGCTGAATATATAATGAAACAACATGAAGCTGCTCAAACGGTAGCTAATTTGACCAATACCGAAAGTCCAGTTATGTCTAGTCAATTAACAAGTCCCTATGAGGCAGCTTCAGTTAATCGATTATCAAAGGCAGAAAATAATCAAATGAAAGCAAAGCATACTCCGTTAGTTAGTGAGTTGACTGCTTATATAATTGGTAAAAGAGTGGGTAAAAAACAATCAAAAGAAAAGGCTATAAAAATTCAAAAAAGGTTAGAAAAAAAAGTTCAGCAAATAGAGAAAGAGTTGACTGTCAAAGAGCTAGCGTTGCAGCAAATAGCCAAAAATAAGAATGTCCAGATTAGTCAACAAAATCTGGAATTTACTGAGGAGCCAAAAGCTACCTTAGTAAAAGAAAAGCCACTAAATTCTGTTCGATCATCTGTTCTACCAGAACGGGCAACATCAAAGGTTATGGAGAGTAGACTAAACTTATCTAAACCGGAACTTAGAGCTGAACGATTGGGCCAAGTTTCAATAGCCGCTCAACAAAAACCGATAGAAAAAATGATTCGCCCTAATAGTATTAAAGAGTACTTTCGCCCTGAACATGTACGTACTATGCGCCGTCAGGATCTACTTGATATAAGTGAAAAAATATTGGTAGAAGGTGCAAGTCTAAAGCATATGTATGACAATAATTTATTTAGTGAGCGTGCTTTGAGGAGACTAGTTAGCGAATATCTAGCTGGAAAAGATATAATGCCGCATTTAAGGCAAGAAATACTTGAAAAACAAATAGATTACGAAAGAGATCCGTTATTAAGAGACCGTAAGCCACCTGAGAAAAAAACAGCTAAAAAAGTTTTTGATTATATGTTAGCAGGAAGTCGTAGTAATCAGCCTCAAGATATTCAACAAGCTAGTGGCGATGCTTCACAGGCGGTAAAAGAAAAATCTAAAAA
>DAHXNJ010000009.1 GCA_027365445.1 Candidatus Saccharimonadota bacterium
GATCTATAAAAGTAATATTAAATTTCTTCATGGTAACTTAATTGAGCCGATACCAAATGAAAGCTGGGATAATAATTCTATTATCATTGCAAATTTACCTTACGTACCAAATAACTGGAAAATCAATACTCATGCATTGCACGAACCAAAAAGTGCAATCTTCGGCGGTCAAGACGGTCTTTTATTTTATAGGAGATTATTTAAACAAGTGAGTATTCTCAAAAAACGCCCTACTTATATCCTAACCGAATCAATGCCACCCCAACACCAAGAATTAAACTCTATAGCTAGTAGCTACGGATTTAAATTATTAAATACAAACGATTTTATATCTATTTTTAGTTAGACGTAGAACCTAACTTAACAGACAAGACTCTCACATTAGATCCATTCCTTATTGTAAGCTTAATGTTCGTTCCGGGTTCATATAAATCTATTAATGTAGCTAAATCATTTTGATAACTAACAGGCGTATTATTTACTTTTGTAATTATATCCCCTGCCTTAAGTCCTGCTTTCGCAGCAGCAGTTCCAGGTAATACTGTCGGTGTAGACGAATTACCTTTTGGTAAATATGCTCCATTACTCACGGGCAGATGATATTGTTTCTGTACTGATGGAGTTATAGGAATAAATCTCACTCCCAATAATGGCCTTAGAAACTTACCTGTCTTAATAACTTCATTTATAAGACCCCTAACTTCATTTATCGGTATGGCGAAACCAATATTTTGCGAGTTACTAGCTATAGCCGTATTTATACCAATAACTTGTCCATTTAGATTTACTAATGGTCCACCAGAATTACCTTCATTTATTGCTGCATCCGTTTGGAATAAATCAGTTAGATTTTCACTTCCACCTGAAACTGCCGGAGAGAAAGGATTAGAAGCACTACCACCACTAGGACTAGCAGATATGTTGCGTCCGTAACCCGATATAATCCCACTAGTTACAGTGTTTTTAAATTGACCTAATGCATTCCCTATAGCTACAACCTCATCTCCAACAGCTACATTACTAGAGTTACCAATAACTGCTGGGGTTAAATTCTGACCTTGAGTATTATTAATTTTCAATATTGCAATATCTAAACTGTCTTTTGTAGATGTCCTGCCAACTACAGATATATTTTTAAGTTCCACGCCATTATTTAAAACGATTCTAATATTATTCGAGCCCTTAGGGACAACATGTCGATTAGTAAGCACTAAACCATTACTAGAGATTATAATACCCGTTCCCTGAGATTGTTGTTGTACTGGCTGAGTGAAACCAAAAGCATTAGATGTTGTCGTAGTTGAATCAGATATAATACTAACGACACTAGGCTTAAGTTTTTTAGCTATATCTACTATTAATTGGCCATTACTGCTAACCAATCTTTGCTGATTAACTGTGTTGTTAGCCATTAGAACATGTCCACTATATCCAATAGACTCGATTAAGCCGCCAATTAAGCCGCCAATTAAGCCTATGATTAATACCGCCAATAAAAAGACAGCTTGAGCTTTACTGATATGTTTCTTTATATCTATTTTAGGACGACTTAAATTAGGAATCGTAAAACTTATGGTCCTTCCATTTTTATTTTTGTCATTGGAAGATACTGTATTTATAGTTTGATTATCTTTATTATTTTGCATATCAATCGCCATATCCCCTTCCCCCCCTTTTTTTAGACTACTTTACTGCCCCAGTTTGAAAATACTAAAACTATTAATACAATAGCTATCATTAATACTACAAACTGACGCTGAAGTCCTTTTGTTAACTTCTCTTTATGATCCCAATAATATATTGCACCAATGCCATAAGCGACAACTGTCAAGATTACAGTTATCTGTGCAAATGATCCATAAAATAACATCCAGTGGCCCAACAACCATGCTAGCCCTGCGCCTAAATATCCCCATAGATAACTAAGTAATCGTGAATAGCTTTCGTCGAAAGCGTCATAAAAGTGACGGGCTGACAAATAACAAATTATTCCAGTAAGTAAAGTTAATCCATAAATAGGACCGTTAGCCCAACTTAAATAAAGCGCACTTAATGCGCATAACTGACCTATGCCTGCTTGCATTGAAATCATCAAGCTTGATGTAGCTGGCTTTATAACTATTAACCAGATCGCATACGCTATGGCCCAAGAGAACTGAACAATAGCACTATAGCTATGAGTCATAAACAACACTATAGATATACCCACCATTAAATCGATGGCATTTGCCCTAATATTCGCGGGCCAAAATCTAGGTCTTACAGCAAACATACGCCATTTACTTAAGACAATTAAGATGAGAGCAAGCTGAGTAAATTGACTTTCATTTAGTCTAACTAGAGCAAAGACAAGTAAAGGAAGAACTAATAATAGTGATTTATGGAATATATAACCATAACTTAACTTACGCTGAAACTTCCACGGAATTATTTGCATTTACTATATCTTACTACAAAACAACATTATCTATTCCTAGTTGATATCAATATCATCAATTTTATTTTAAAAACTCATTCAATGCGTGGTATAGTTGTTAATCGTGAGATTATTTAAAAAAGCTCAACCAACCGAACATGGAACCGAAACTGTCAAAACTTCCGGTGCCAGAGAATTTCTTTCTTTTGCAGGCATAATACTTTTAGCCTTAGTATTTGCCTTCTTAATTATTACCTTCGTATTCCGTTCTTATTCTGTTGATGGACCCAGCATGGAACCGACACTCCAAAATCAAAATAAACTAATTGTATGGAAAGTTCCAAGAACTTGGGCCCGCATTACCGGACATCAGTACGTACCAAAAAGAGGAGACATCATTGTCTTCACTGAAGCCAATCTATCGGCCTGTGGCCAAAACACTAGCCGACAACTTATAAAGAGGGTCATCGGACTACCGAACAATAAAATCGTAATTAAGAACGGAACAGTAACTGTATATAGCAAAAATCATCCTAATGGTTTTAGACCCGACCAAACACTAGGTTATGATAAGTCTCACTTTATTCAACCCACTACACCAAATGAAACCATCCAACTTAATTCTCATCAGTTATTCGTATTAGGAGATAACCGACCGGTTTCCTGCGACTCAAGAATCTTTGGACCTATCAACACAAGTCAAGTTATAGGCAAATTAGTACTTAGAATATTACCTTTATCTGAAGCTCGAGTATTCTAATTAAAAATCTTTTCTTAGCTAAAGTAATTATATAACTGACTTTATCTAAGATAGCTGTTTTATAATTCGTTGAAGTTCATCATCATTTAAAAAAACAATTTCCAAGCGTCCACCCTTGGCCATTCTTCTAATATGAACCTTCGTCTTTAGAACTTGACCTAACTTTTTAGTTTCTGGTGTGTCCATAGCTACTCTAGCCTTGGCCTCTTTTTTGTCCCGAACGCCAGACTTTATACTAACAACATAACGTTCCGCCTGTCTAACACTCCAACCAGCAATTGATGACTTAAGTAAATACTTTTGGTGTTCAGGATAATCTTTTAGTGCAAGAATTGATCGAGCGTGACCCTCAGTTATAATTTTTTTGTTCAATGCTTCGATAACTTCTGGAGGCAGATTTAATAGCCTCGCAATATTGTTCACTGTAGATAATGCCTTCCCTAAACGTTTAGCAATTAAGTCATATGAAAGATTAAATTGTTGATGAAGTTTTTCAATTGCTATTGCCTGCTCAATTGGAGATAAATCAACTCTCTGAACATTCTCAATCATTGCAACTTCTAAACGCTCAAGTTCTTTTAAGGTCCTAACTATTGCTGGTATTTTATTTAAGCCTGCTATTTTTGAAGCACGCCATCTACGTTCTCCCGCTATTAGCTGATACCTTCCATTAGTCTTTGGTAATACTACAATTGGTTGAATGACACCATGTTCTTTAATTGAATTTGATAACTCTTTTAAACTATTCTCATCAAAACTGTGACGAGGCTGGTCTTTATTTGGTTCAATTAATTCCAAGCTAATCTCATGGATTCGATCTGATGCATCTATAATTAAAGAAGCATTTACTTCTTCGGGTATTAAAGAAGCCAATCCGTTGCCTAAACCATGTTTTTGTATCTTACTCATATCAATGCTAACTATAGCATAACCAAATATTATTTGTCTCTGTTATTTTAAGATGTTGACCTCTGATTAACTTCTTTGGCTAGTTGCTTATAGGCCCTAGCCCCCTTACTCCACTTATCATATACATTAATTGTTTTGCCATGAGATGGAGCTTCAGCTAATCTAACATTACGAGGTATAACAGTATCAAACACCTTATCTCCAAAATAGTTAACTATCTCATTTCTTACTTGATCCGAAAGACTAGTTCTACTATCAAACATAGTAATTAATACACCAAGTAAATCGAGACTAGGGTTTAATCCACTTTTTACAAGCTGTATTATTTCCAATAGTTGACTTAACCCCTCTAAAGCATAGTATTCAGCCTGTACAGGAATAAGTATATCGTTAGCAGCAGTTAGAGCATTTATCGTAAGTAGGCTTAAAGAAGGTGGACAGTCAATTATTGTGTAGTCATAATTACTATGTACTAAATTTGACCTTAGTCTGTATTCTCTTTCGTCTAGACTAACCAACTCAATTTCTAACCCTGCAAGTGACTGATTGGTCGGTATAAGATCAATACCATTATCTAATTTTAAGGTTACTTGCTCTGCAGTGCACTTACCAAGCATTAATTCCTTTGTTGTTATATTAAGCGCCTGTTTATTGACCCCTAGTCCACTAGTAGCATTTCCCTGCGGATCTATGTCTAACACTAATACCGTCTTTTCGAGTTTAGTTAGATACGCAGCCAGATTAATAACAGTAGTCGTTTTTCCTACTCCACCTTTTTGGTTCAGTACTGCTATTATTTTACCCATTGCAATTTTTTATTCCCTTACACTTATATTAAGCTATTGTTAAAAATATAAAAAGAAGTGCTATATGTCTAGCGTTAAGCTTTATATATAGCACTTCCACATTTTAGCGTTTTTTTTCGCTTTTTAGTTGAGTTTTATGGTGCCTCTTGTTTTGTTATAAGGCTTATTTGTTATTTTACCCTATTTTTTTTGATAAGGATCGGTGCGAGTCTCCCAAGGCCTGGGACCATCCAATCCTATGCTCTTAGTATCTACCTTTTAATAGAGGTAAGCAAGCACTTTTTGAATAATTTATATATGCATAATGTGGTATATAAAAATGTATTATTTTAACTGTTTTTGTTGATTTTATTGCTATGCTTTCGTAATTTTCGGTAGTTCACTTGCATAATATAGTAAATTAAACTGCTAACAATATTATAATTGATGTTGTAGCTCCAACAATATCATAAAAGAAGCCTGGAAGTTATCCACACAGTCCAATTTACAATGTATTCTCTATTAAGCTATTTTCGTGATCTTAATGCTTGATACGTGTTGACGGTGACCTCTAACGGTATGTACTCTTTTTTTGGCCTTATATCTGACAGAAACTACTTTTTCAGCTAATTTATCGGCATCAACTACATCTGCTGAAACCATTATTTTATCAACAACCGGTGTTCCAATACTTACATTATCTCCGTCAATAACTAATAGAGGCGAAAATTCTATTTTTTTATCTTCTTTAACTCTTTCTACACTTATAACATCACCTTCTTTAACAAGATATTGTTTTGAACCAGTCTGAATAACGGCCTTTTTCATTTATCTAATAACCTTTTTTAAATCTTATTAGGCTATTTTATCAGATATAGGCCATTACGCCAAGTTTTATGCACTTACTTACCTATCTACCTTTAAAAATACTGTTTTCAAATAATTAGCTATCTTAATCTTGTAAGCCTATAATCAAGCCCATAATAGGAGTATCTCAATGTTAATCTTAATTATATTAGTCATTATTTTAGTTATAATTTTGCTTACTAGTTTTAGAATTGTTAAACAATACGAAAGAGGAGTCGTTTTTCGATTAGGAAAAGTTACACAAAGAATAAAAGAGCCTGGCTTAAGATTTATCATACCTTTGATTGATAATATGAGAAAGGTCAGCCTTCGAATTATCACCTTACCAGTTGATTCACAACGAATAATCACTAAGGATAACGTATCGATTGATGTATCGGCAGTAGCTTATTTCCAAGTTAAAGATCCAATTAAATCAATAATAGCCATTGAAAACGTTACGTCGGCTACCTACCAAATAGCCCAAACAACAGTTCGTAACATTATCGGCAAAAGTCAGCTCGACGAAGTCCTTAGTAATACCCTAAAAATTAATGAGGCTATAAAACTTATCCTAGATAAAACCACCGTGTCATGGGGTATTTATGTAAGTGCCGTAGAATTAAAAGATATTCAGTTACCCGAAAGTATGCAAAACGCTATGGCTGCAGGAGCCCAAGCCGAAAGAGAAAAAAGAGCCAAGATAATTGCCGCCGAAGGCGAAGCAGAAAGTGCTGCCAAGCTTGCAGAAGCAGCCGATGTTATTTCTAAACACCCTATAGCACTCCAGCTTAGAAATTTACAAGTCTTAACCGAAATTGCATCTGACAAAAACTCCACCATCGTGTTCCCGGCTCAATTCATGGACACCGTCCAGAGCATTAACAACTTTATGACCAAAGAGTCTTCATAAATAGCTAGTCGGAAAATATATATCATTGTTTGAATTACAATAATCAATTATAGCCACCCCAGCTAAGCATAGTAATTTTAAAAGCTAAAAGCTATCAAAAAAGTAATCTTTAAAGCAGATGCGCTTTAAGCTTTTATTAACTTAATTACTAAATCATCTACATCTAGTTTAATCGTAACCGTAAATGCATCAATTAATTCACTCTCATTCAATTCTAAACTTAAGGTCTCTTTCATAATTAATTTTGCTAATTTAGTATCATTATATACATCTGTAATTTCCTGATGATTAGAGCCAAGTTGAAGTTTTATGCGATCATCAACGCTTAAACCAGATTTTTTTCTAAGATTTTGGACATTGCGAATTATTTCTCTTGCTAAACCTTCTTTTTTTAATTCTTTAGTTATTTTAAGATCCATCACTGCCACTAAAGAACTACTAGTCGTATTTAACTTTACTTTTTTAACATTTAACTCTTCAGCTATTATCTCCTTTAGTTCATCATTGAGCATCTGATTTGAATCAGACACACTCACAAAAGCTAATGGTTGTCGAGCTTTTATACCAGCCTCAGCACGTTGCCTAAGACCCTCATTAATTATTTCTCTTGCAAAATTCATGTTGTTAATAACACTATCATCGTATTTTTCTGCTTCAGGCCAATCACCTAAGTGAACGCTTTCTCCTCCCGTTAATAGAAGATAAAGCTCTTCACTTAAAAATGGCACAAAAGGAGCTAGTAGCCGTGATAATAATAACAACACATAATGCAACGTAGCATAAGCTTGATCTTTATCTTGATCATTCTCACTTTTCCAAAAACGCTTTCTTGATCTTCTAACGTACCAATTTGAAGCATCATCAATAAATGGTAAAACTGGCTTTAAAGCACCTGGTATATCATACGTCTGCATCGACTCATCAATTGACTTATTAAGTTGCTGAGCCCTTGCTATAATCCATTTATCTAAAATATTATCAGATCTCGGCACCGAATAAGCATCACCCTCATTCCATTCCCATTGATCTACGTCTGCATATAAACTAAAGAAGTCATACATATTCCATATCATTGCTAACTTTCGACCAGTATCTGCAACATCTTTATCTGTCAGTGAAAAGTCTTCAGCATTCAGTACTGGTGAACTTAACAACAAAAACCTCAAAGCATCAGCACTAAATTGATCCATTAATACATTTGGGTCAGTATAATTACCATAACTTTTACTCATCTTACGCCCATCGTTGCCCGCTAAAGTACCTGTAACGATTACGTTTTTAAATGCATTACTATCAAATAAGCCGACACCCAAAGCATGTACATAATAGAACCAAGCTCTAACCTGTCCGACATATTCAGCTATAAAGTCACCAGGAAAATTCTGTTCAAATTTTTCAACATTTTCAAATGGATAATGGAACTGTGCATAGGGCATGCTTCCACTCTCGAACCAACAATCTAATACTTTATCTATACGCTTATAGGTGACTCCATCTATTTCAAATGTCACGTCATCAATCCACGGACGATGATAATCTTCTAACACTACTCCGGATAATTCCTTAAGCTCCTCGTAACTTCCGACTACTTTTGTGTGTTCATTGCCTTTAGAATCCACGCCTTTCCATACTGGCATTGCCGTTGCCCAGAATCGATCTCGGCTAATATTCCAATCTGGTGCACTAGCTACTGTTTTAGGAAAACGACCTGTTTTTATATGCTCTGGGAACCAATGTACATTTTCATTAGTTTCTAGCATCCTCTCTCTTTGCGAGGATATGTCTAAGAACCAACTTGGATGAGCTCTATAAATTAATTTAGTATCACATCTATGGCAATGCGGATAAGAGTGTTTTATGTATTCAATTTTCCAAACTACGCCTTCCTGATGTAGTGACTTAGCAATAGTTTTATTTACTTCCCATATCTGTTCATTATTCCATCTTCCTGAACTATAAAAGCCATAATCATCTATATTTGAAACAACAGGAATGCTATTTTGCTTAGCTAGCTCATAATCCTCTTCACCATAAGCAGGCGAAAGATGCACCACTCCAGTACCATCACTAACATTTACATAATCTGCATGCCATACTTTATGAGCATTAACTCCTTGATCTTCAAATAATGGTTCATACTCCCTACCTACCAACTCAGAACCCATAAAAGTTCTATCTATTTGATACTTCAATGGTTGGTGTTTTTCATCCGTTAATACTTTAGCCAATAGATCTTCAGCTATAATTAGCTTTTCTCCATCAACCAATACTTCCGCATATTTAAGATTAGAGTTTACCGCAGCTGCCGTGTTAGAAGGTAATGTCCAAGGAGTCGTTGTCCACGCCAACAAATATGTATCTTCACCTTTAAGTTTTAATTTTACATACACTGAAGGGTCGGTATCCTCTTGATACGAGTTATCCTGAGCCACCTCAGCCTTAGAAATTGGTGTTGCGTCTCTAATACAGTACAATAAAACTTTTTCACCTTCATAAATTTTGCCATCGTCGTAAAGCTTTTTAAATGCCCACCACACCGACTCCATAAATTCTTTATCCATGGTTTTATAGGCGCCTTTAAAATCTACCCAACGACCAATTCGCTCAATAGTCGCTTCCCATTCATTACCGGTCTGAACCATATTTTCTCTACAAGTTAAAATATAGTCTTCTAAAGTAATTTTAGTTCCTATATCTCGCTTATCTTTTATGCCTAGCTTTTTTTCAGTAAAAACTTCTGCCGGCAAACCATGACAATCCCAACCCCATATACGCTCTACTCTTTTACCTTTCATCGTCCAATATCTTGGTACTGCATCTTTAGTAATACTAGACAAAAGTGTTCCATGATGAGGTACCCCAGTAATAAAAGGTGGTCCATCATAAAATACATAAGAATTTTCTTTTGGTCTTTGTTTGATGGATTTTTCAAATATCTTATTCTTTTTCCAGTATTCAACCAATTCTTTTTCATAAACTTTTGCTGGACGACGACTATTTTGCTTAAACTTCATTTGCTTACTGCTCCACTTTTAATAATATAAAAACCTCAAAGTAGATCGGAATCCTTCTATATTAAGGACGGTACCATCCGATTTCCTTTGAGGTTACCTCAAAAGCACTCATTTGTGTTAGCTATAGCGGGCTTACCCGACGGGTTCTAATCTAACGAAATAATCGATATTTCTTCCCGATCCTTGCAGCTGATGACTGCTCAAGCGGACTTATTTACCTACAATATACCACTTTTTTTAAGATTGATCGATAGCGTAAAAACTTACGTCGTCCAGCCTTGGCATATCGTCGTCGCCCTGCCACGTCTGCAATACACTACCATCGTCTCTTAAGGCAAGGATTGAAGGATACCGAGTTACATCATAAAGGCTTGCCATTGCAATTCCTTCACGATGATCAACGTCATACGTTTCTACTCTTGAACGAGGATGACGATTTTTAAATTCTCGGATAAAGTCTTCAATAACTTGCCTATGTTCTGATCTCTCTCTGTAAAGCACTAACATTTTCATATATTTTTTATTTTACCATAATTGCTTTTTTAACTACAACCGGTTGTGCTGCCACAAGAGCTACATACGTAGCAACTACCTGCCCGTTGAGTAATATTGCCACAGTTATAGCATAACGGGGCTGTATGATCTACTACATCCACCTGAGCCGTTGCGGTAGGAACTATTCTATCTAAAGATACCTCTTGACTCTGTCTCTCTTCTTCTTTTTGCTGGACTGGTGTTTCTGCAATCAGACTGGTTTGAGAACTGTTTAAATCCATATCTTCCAAATTAGCAAAGCCCAATTCAAGTCGATCATCAAAACTTAGATAGTCTAAGGATAGTCTTCTTAAGATATAGTCAGTAATCGAACTGGCTGTATGAATCTCTTTATCATCAGTTAATCCTGATGGAGCAAAGGAAGTACCCCTTAAGATTCTGGCATAGTGCTTTAGAGGTACGCCATATTGTAACCCCAAACTAACTGAAATTGCGAAAGAATCCATTAAACCTCTTAAGGTGCTGCCTTGTTTGCTTACGTTTATGAACAATTCTCCTGGCTTACCGTCCTCATACTCTCCAACCGTAAAATAGCCATCCAAATCTGCAATTTGGAATTTGTAGGTACGACTATTTCTTACCTTTGGTAGTTTACGTCTAGCTGGACCATTAACAATTATCTTATTTTCGACTTTTTCGTTTTTTGGTTCTTCAGTAGCACTAGCTTTTTTAGCCATCGATAATGGCTGAGCAACCTTACAGTTATCTCTATAAATAGCTATTGCCTTTATTCCCATCTTCCATGCATCAATGTGTAATTGCTCAATTTCTTCTACAGTTGCATCCTCTGGCATATTTACAGTTTTAGATATTGCTCCAGAAATAAAAGGCTGAACAGCTGCCATCATTTTTACATGACCAAGATAATGTATTGAATTGTCGCCCATAGAACAAGCAAAGACCGGTTGGTGCTCGGCTTTAAGATGTGGAGCGCCCATAATAGTCTTCTCTTCATCTATATAGGCAATTATTTCATCTATTTGATTCTTCTTATATCCAAGTGTTTTTAATGCACGCGGAACGGTCTGATTTACTATATTCATAGTTCCGCCACCAACTAATTTCTTTAATTTTACTAGGCCTAGATCTGGTTCTATTCCAGTAGTATCACAATCCATCATCAAACCAATTGTTCCAGTCGGAGCCAATACACTAGCTTGGGAGTTTCTGACACCATATCTCTCAGCTAGCTCAACTGCGTCATCCCAAGCATTGGCAGCGGCATTAAGCAAATCCTCACTTACTAGACTGGCATGAATCTTAGATACTTCATCTCGATGTTGCTTTAAGACTCTGATCATCGCTTCTCGATCACGACTAAAACCAGCAAATGGCCCTACTTTGGCAGCAATCTTAGCTGAAGTTGCATAAGCATGACCGGTTAAGAGTGCAGTAATTGCTGCTGCTTGCGCTCTACCCTCGTCACTATCGTAAGGTAATCCTTGAGCCATTAGTAATGCACCTAGATTAGCGTAGCCTATTCCAAGCTCTCTATATGCTTTGGCGTTTTTAGTTATACTCTCTGTTGGGTATTCACTATATCCAACCAAAATTTCTTGAGCCGTAAAAATTAATTCAACAGTATGCTTAAATTCATCAATCGCAAAACTAGAGTCTTCTTTTAAGAATTTTAATAGATTTAAGCTCGCTAGGTTGCAAGCTGAATTATCTAAGTGCATATATTCACTACATGGATTAGAACCGTTAATTCTACCCGCCTTTGGTGCTGTATGCCATTTATTAATGACCGTATCAAACTGCATACCCGGATCAGCGCATTCCCAAGCAGCTTCAGAAAATTGACGGAATAAATCTCTAGCCCTTAGGGTCTTAACTGTCTTGCCGGTTTTTACTGCTTTAAGATTCCAATCCTCATCATTCTCCACGGCTTTCATGAATTCATCAGTCACTCTTACAGAAATGTTAGCATTCTGGTATTGAACTGAGAAGCTATCTTTACCATCAAGAGTCATGTCCCAGCCTAAACTTTCTAGATCTCTTGCTTTTCTTTCTTCAATTGCCTTACTCCAAATAAATTCAAGAATATCTGGATGATCAACATTTAGGATTACCATCTTAGCAGCGCGTCTAGTTTTCCCACCGCTCTTTATTGCACCCGCGCTAGCATCTGCTCCACGCATGAAGCTTAAAGGACCACTAGCCGTACCGGCACTTTTTCCTAACGGCTCTACACTGGAACGAATCGGGCTAAGATTAATACCTGATCCTGATCCACCCTTAAAGATCATACCTTCTTCTACATACCAATTAAGTATTGAGGGCATCGTATCTTCTATTCCTAAGATAAAACATGCACTTGCCTGTTGGGACCTACTTGGGATACCAATATTGAACCAGACTGGCGAATTAAATGCTGCTCTTTGAGTTGCTAATACATACTTAAGTTCTTCTCGAAAATCTTCAGCTACTTCCTCTGTTTCAAAGTAACCTTCAGACAAGCCCTGTCTTGTGACAGTATCGACTACACGGTCGATTAGATTTTTAAGTGAACTCTCTCTTTCAGCTGTTCCCGGCGTGCCACTAAAATATTTCTGGGCAACTATATTGATAGCGTTCTGAGACCATCCTTCTGGAAATTCTAATTCTTTTTGTTCAAATACTATCTCTTTTGTTGTCGGGTTGGTTAATAATGAGTCTCTTGACTCCCACTTTAATTGGTCGTACGCCCTGCTTTTTCCAGGGGTGAATATCCGCCCCACCCCTAGGTCGGTTGCTTGTCCCATATTTACCCTTTCTTGTTTTAGATTCAACCCCTCACACAGGATTAACTCTAAAATACTTTTTTAGTTTATATATTTTATTATTTTTGTTAGAGTTTTCCAAAAGCTTTTATTACAATAGCTTTTAAAAGAGCTCTCTACGACTTCAAAAATTTTTAGGAGCCGAAGAAAACCATTCAATCCTCTAATAAATCAGCTGGTTGCTGACGATTCTGTTGCCGAATATGCGTTAACTCTTTCTCGAAGCTAGCTATATCTTTAAATCTTCTATAGACGCTAGCGAATCTAACGTAAGCTACTTCATTTAAAAGACTTAGTCTTTGCATAACTAGGTCACCAATGATTGCTGAGCCTACTTCTTGCTCGCCACAGGAATATAGGTTTTCTTCTATGTCATTAACCATATGTTCCAACTGCAAGCTAGTAACAGGTGTTTTCTCACAAGCCCGATAAAGCCCTCCCAAAAGCTTATTTCGGTTGAACAGCTGCCTAGTGCCATCATGTTTAATGACAATAATCTGTGGCCGTTCAATGCGCTCATATGTTGTAAACCTATACCCGCATTTATTGCACATCCGGCGGCGGCGAACTGCCTGTCCATCTGCCACATCACGCGATTCTATAACCTTGATATCGTCGTTAAGGCATTGGCTGCATCTCATACCGCACCTCCTTTTTTCCCAAAAAATTAATTACCCTTGGCACTAATTATGCCAGGAAGACATTTTATTTTTTGATAGGTGTTTGTTTGTTTAATGTACCCCAGCACGCGATGGCTGTTCCCCATATATAGCGTTTGGTATTTCCAATATAACTCTATCCATAGCGCTTTGCAATAGCATAAGCGCTGTATTATTTACTTTTTAGTTAGATCCTCTTGATCGTCTTTTCCGTGTCTCTTAGATAATCTACGCAAAAAAGATGGCTTTTCCAAATCTTCATCCAGCTTACTACTAACAATATCCGAATCTTGGTCGTCGTCTTTTAAATCAGTCAAGCCCAAGCCGCTATTTTTCGTCTCATCAGCTTCAGTCTTTTCATCCTGCTCATCATCTATTGTCCATATATTTGGCATCGGAGTATCGCTGACAAAATCATTAGGCTGATCTTCTTCTAAATTTGTATCAATATCGTTCATCGAGGACTCATCCCCGTTATCTGAGGAACTAAAGATATTGTCTTTTGATTCAACAATCTCATCTTTAGGTCTCTGGGCATAGTATGATGCATCAAAACCAGTGGCCACAACCGTAATTATCAACTCGCCGTTCAGATCTGGGTTAATTGTCGCTCCAAAAATAATATTCGCCTCAGGATCAGCAGCGGTAGTAATTGCTTCAGCAGCTGCGTTAATCTCGTGCATAGACAAATCGTCACCACCAATGACATTAAACAAGATACCCCTAGCGCCATCTATTGATACCTCTAATAAAGGCGATTCAATTGCCTGTTGAGCGGCTTTAATAGCCCTATCTTCTCCACTCGATCGGCCGATACCCATAAGAGCCGTTCCAGCATTACTCATAACGGCTTTAACATCGGCAAAATCTAAATTAATCAATCCATGAACGGTTATAAGATCAGATATTCCTTGCACACCCTGTCTTAAAACATCATCAGCAACTTTAAATGCTTCCATTAGAGGAGTCTGACGATCGATAGTCTGCAATAATCGATCATTAGGAATAATAATTAAAGTATCAACCGATCGCCTAAGTTTCTCAATCGCTTCATCGGCGTTTCTTCTTCTTTTGTCACCCTCAAAAGCAAATGGCTTAGTAGCAAAACCAACTACTAATATTCCCATATCTTTGGCTATCTTTGCTACGACATGACCAGCACCGCTACCAGTTCCCCCACCGGCACCAATAGTAACAAAAACCATATCGGCACCCTCTAGTGCTTTACGTATATCATCAGCAGACTCTTCGGCCGCTATTTGTCCAATGCCAGGATCAGCACCAGCCCCTAAACCTCTTGTTGTATCTTTTCCGATATGAATTTTATGGCTAGCGTTTGAATGATGCAAGGCCTGCGCATCTGTATTAATAGCTACAAATTCTACATTCTCCACTCCCGCCTCGATCATTCTATTAATAGCAGCACCACCGGCACCACCTACACCAACGACTTTTATTTGAGCGAACGTTTCAATTGCCGGCTCTATTACCTGGGCCATGGATCCCCCTCTTAAAACTTATACTAATTTCAAGTATACCCTTGTTGTAACTTAGGTCAACAAATTTTGTATACGGACTATTATAGACTCATAAAAAATGGTGGAAAATATTATGCATTGTTTTTGAATTATTAATTTCATGAACTATTTTTGTATTCTTACTCTAGAACTTAACTTTTTTTAAATCTTTTGAGCAACTTATCTGCTAACCCAAAATTAACTGGACTGATACTATTTTGAGGCAATAACACCGTAGGTAGAAGCAGCATGTCCAACATCATCAAACCTACAACTGAACAATAAGCTGGTCCTTCCACTGTATCCACTAAACCACTTATATTTTGAAGATGGCCCACTCTTGCCGGTAATTGTAACTGTTCTCTTGCAAACTCTGCAATTCCTGGTAGATTAGCCGTGCCACCAATAATTACGACACCTCCAGGTAATTTTCTAGATTTTTTAATTTTATGGAGTTCCTTATCTACTAACTCAAATAATTCTTCAATCCTAGCTTCGGTAATCATACAGATATCTGAATAGATAAATGGCAAAGCTTGATTTCTAGTTTTTACAGTAACTGTAGTCTTGCTACTATCTCTCTTTAAAGTTGCATGCTCAATTTTAACTTTTTCGGCAACATCCAAATCTGTCTTAAGACCAATCGCTAGATCATTTGTTAAGTTAGTTCCACCCACCGGAATAACAGCCACATGCTGAACTTCACCATCTTCTATAACAATAAAATTAGTTGTTCCAGCACCTATATCTAATACTAATGTTCCTGCCTCTTTTTGTTGTCTTGTTAATACAGCTTCGACTGATGCTAAACTTGATACAGTGTAATTAGTGGCTTCTATTTCTGCTTTTTCTAAAGCATGAGTAAGATTTCTTAAATTTGGAGTAGCGGCAGTAACAATATGGGCATCAACTTCTAGTCTTACACCTCGCATACCAACCGGATCTTTAATATTTTGTTGGCCATCTAAACTATAATTCTTGGCAAAAAATTGGATAATCTCTCTATTGGCTGGTATAGAAACTACGGTCGCTGCCTCTTCTACACGCATTCTATCCTCTTGGGTTATCTCTCTATTAGCAGCACTAATTGCAATAACTCCCTTTGAATTAAAGCCAATAACATGTGAACCATTAACATTCACAGTAGCCCGATGTATTTGCTGACCACTTATCCTCTCTGCTTCTGTTATGGCTTGAACAATTGCTCCTGCTACATCATCAACATGAACAACTATTCCTTTTCTCATTCCATTGTTTAAGGCAGATCCGTGTCCTATGATAGATATCTTGCCGTCACTACCAGGGTCCATCATACCAATAACACAGCGTACTGTGCTGGTACCGATGTCTAAACCGACGAAACAATTATTTTGCGTTTCACGCATTGTGATAAGTATAACGCTAACACTTTATCTAGAGCAAGGCTGTTATTGAATAACCTTATAAAATAGTTAGCAATTCTGATCCTTCCTCTGTTATTAGAATGGAATGCTCAAAATGAGCTGCCATCGAATGATCTGCCGTACGTATCGTCCAATGGTCTGGATCCAATATAACCCTTTCGCTTCCTAATGTCGCCATCGGCTCAATAGCAATCGTCATTCCACTTCTCAACCACGGCCCGGTATTCGCTCTACCATAATTAGGAATATTAGGGTCCTCATGCAAATAATGCCCAACCCCATGACCTACTAAATCTCGTACAATCCCGTAATGATGCTTGTTTAGAATAGTTTCGACCGCCGATCCAATGTCGCCTGTTCTGACATTATTATGCACTGAAGCAATACCAGCTAGTAACGATTCTTCAGTGAATTTTATCAAATCTAAGTACTTTTTTTGTTTTGCCTTACCGGCAATTAAAGTTATAGCACTATCGGTTATCATCCCTCGATAATTAACGCCAAAATCTAAACTTACTAGGTCGCCATCTTGAATAATTCGATTAACTTTAGGTATACCATGAACGACTTCATCATTAAGTGAAATACAAATAACATCAGGAAATCCTTGATATCCTAAGAAAGGTGCCGTGCCTCCCAGTAATTTTAATTCTCGCTCAGCAATAACCGCCAAATCTTTTGTCGACATCCCTGGCTCAACTTGTTTTTTTAACTTTTGAAGAATAGTTGCGAGCATCCTCCCACTTTCTTTCATGGATAATATTTCGGTGGCAGTCTTAACTTGAGTATTCATTTAGTGTCAATTTATTTTATTAAAGATTTAATGCCTTAGTTACGTCGTTATTAACATTATCGACATTTTGCTCAGCATTGATCGTAACTACTTTTATGTTTTTTGTTAAATACCAATCGATTAACGGTTGAGTCAACTCTACGTATTCTTTAAATCTTTCAACAATAACTTCATCTTTATCGTCGCGTCTTCCTCTAGCGTGTAATCTATTTTTAACAGTTTCTTGAGAAGCTTCAAGATTTATAACGTAACTTATATTAAAACCGTCACTTTTAGCTTTCTTTAATAGCCATTCAGCTTGAGCTATAGTTCGAGGAAACCCATCCAACACACACCACTCCTTATTACTTAAACTATCTAACACCCGATCTAATAATCCGATAACTTCATCATCATCGAGTAATTCACCCGCCAGCATACGAGAACGTCGATCGCCAGTTACAAACAGCCTAATTAGTTCGCCCATGGAAATTAAATGCATGCCATGTTGGTCAGCCATCATTTTTCCTTGTGTACCTTTACCAGAACCTGGTAAGCCCATTAATAAAATCACGTTATTTTACCAATCTTTCTTTTACTAACGAAGCAATCTTTGACCCATCTGCTTGACCCGCACTTTTTTGCTTTACAGATGCTATAACCTTTCCCATTGCCGAAATATCGGTGGCATTTTCTTCTTTAATTGACTCCTCAATCAGTCTTATCAATTCTTCATCAGCCATTTCGGCAGGTAAATATTGGTCTATTATTTTTTTTTCGTTTAATTCCGCTTCTGCCTTATCTTCTCTACCACCCTTAAGGTACAATTCAGCACTATCGGTTCTTTTTTTAGCTTCCTTTTTTAAAACACTTATTTCATCCTCTTCACTTAAGCCTTCTTCTCTTTTACCTTTTTCAACTTTAAAATAAAGCAAAGCACTCTTAACGCCCCTTAGCGTTTCAGTTGTGATGCGATCACCACTTAATAATGCAGTTTTTAGATCCTGCTCAATTCGCTTTTCAAGCATTGACTATTTTTGTCCTAATTTAGCCCGCTTTAATTTATTAACCTTTCTCTCTTGGCGGACAATTGCTTTTAATCTTCTATCTCTTTTACTTATTGGTTTTTCGAAATACTGCTGTTGTTTAACAACAGCAAGTGTACCGGATTGTTGAACTTTCCGATTAAATCTACGGAGCATATTCTCCAAAGATTCTTTATAGTCTTTTCTTGTTACCTGAATCATGTGAATAGTTTATCTCAAGGGGTCGATATCTGCAACCTCTTATGATCTTTTTTGATTAGTCCTTTGGCTTTTTAATACGATACTTTGTAATTCTTTAAATATAGGAAACTGCTTATTAGTGGAATAAACTTTAGTATTACCTTGTTTTTCTGAGGTTAAAAAACCAACCTTTTCAAGTCTTTTCAATTCCCGTTGAATATTGCCAGCATCTTCTTTAATTAGCTTAGCTAGACCCCTGACATGGGTCTTAAAATCTGGATACTTAGCATAGATCACTATGATCTTTCTTCTAACTCTTGAAGTTATAAATACGTCTAACATATATTCTCCATTGTTATTCAAACAACGCAACCTTAAGTATAGCTGTGATAAACTTTTTTTTCAACCAAAAAATGAAAAAAGTTATATAAATTATAGTTTAGATTAAATATATTTCTGATTTGCTTATTACTTATATATAAACTGTACGACAAAAAGGATAAATAAATACCGATAAAACTAATCACATTGACTTATCTAAATTAGCTGGTGCAATTTACTGCAATAGATGTAATCTTTCGATAAATACTCAGACAGAATAAGAATCTATTATACAAAGAAAGCACAACCAAAAACCTACTATTGAATTACATAACTTCAAAAACTTAAACTACTTTTATTAAGGCTCGACTGCCAGAATAGTAGCCCTTACCTTAGGCCCACCTTTGGGCTTGATAGTGTAGTGGCCACCAGCAGTGAACATATCAGTAAACTTTGTCCACTCAATACCCTCATCGTGATCAGCCCAATGGTCTATATCGGCCCAGAGAGCAAAGATAGCCGCTGGTTTTGCTTTGGTTTGTTGGCTGGTTTGTGCAAGTGTAATCATATCAATATGATAAGCGTGATGATAATCGTGCTTATTATTTGTGTCAATCTCTATAGATTTTTATAGCGTGGTTCTATCCTGATGCACTAGCATAACTGCATTCTTTTCTTTTATAGTTATATAAAGAAAGGAGAGAAGAAAAAGCAAGCAAAAACAGAAGTACTTACAAAGAAAAATACCGAATTTTATTCGGGATAACGAGCCATTTTACCATCGGTAAGTTGGGTAGAAAATGATAAACTAAAGCTCCAATGAAATATAGAATAATTGTTAATACTGATATATAAGTGACCCGCCAAAGGACCATGAGTTTTCTGCGGCAATCGTGATTGCTGAACATTTTAGGTCAGACGTAGTCTTTATACGTCCATCAAACTTTAGAACGCCAGACTTTGACGTTAATGGCACGAAGTGGGAATTAAAAAGTCCAATGGGGAGTAGTGCCAGAACAATTGAAAATAATATGCGAGCTGCCAGAAAGCAATCTGTAAATATTATTATCGACCTAAGTCGTATCAAGTTACATCAACGTGGGGCTATATCTCGTATCAATTTTTATTTATCAAAACCGAATCAGTTTAAGAAAATACTAGTAATCACTAAGTCTAAAAAGATTATTGAAATCCGCTAAAAAAGCGTATAATACTAATCATAAAGGACGCGCAAGATACTGAATTGAATCAAACGCGTCTTTTTTGTTTTACCTCGACTCACTAGTTAACTAAATTAGCATATCGATGTACCAAGCCTTAGCCTGTATAATAGGCTGTATGGCTACACGACCCTTCAACTATGACCAACGCCAAACCTTCATAGACAATCTGCCGCCAGACCAAGTGAATCCTATTGCTGCTCAAACATTCGATAAAGCTATTGCACGCGCCGTGCAGCCGATGCAATCAAAACCGGAAACACCGGAACAGTCCGATGGTTATAGCGATACACAAACTCATTCAGATATAACTGTAAATACTTCAGACTCACGCAGTGATACGTCCCATCAATAGAACGCTTTAGTTGTCCCCAAAAGCCTTCAATGGTGTTGGTGCTACAACACCACGACCATATTCACCAGCTCTGTGGTTGACGCTGTCATGATAATAGCCGATGCGGTGCAATGCTCGATAGACTCGTGCTTGGTCACTGTATATCGTCGTACCTGAAGCAATGCTTATTTGTATCCGAGGTAGCAAGACACTAGCGCCAGCACTACCAACATGTTCAGCTTTGACGCGACCACCACGCTCGACCATACCAAAGACCACTGCTTTATCCTGCGCCGTAACGTCCTTATCCCGCTGCACACCACCAATGTAGGTTTTGTCGGTCTCGACTATGCCAGATAGTGAGCTACTGTTTTCGAGCATAAGTGCACGAACTTGCTTGGCGATGCGCCAGGCAGTTTTATACGTTACACCCAAGTGTCGCTCAACCTCTTTAGCTGACACTCCATTCTTGGCAACTGAGAATAAGTAGACAATATAGAACCAATCTCGGAGTGACGTGGAGGACTTATGGAAGATGGTATTAGCCAGTGGGCGTACTTGATTGCCACAGTCTTTACATTCGTAGCACTTACGGCCACGGACACGGTAGTAGCTGGGGTCAACGATGCCGCACTTTGGACAAGCAGACATGGTGTCGTAAGCTTGCTCGAACAGGTAGTCCAGACAACTGTTATCATCAGGAAATCTTTCATTAAAAATTTTAACGGTGTATCTCATTACTTACATGTACACCCCTGTTTACATGCTGTAAAGGGATAGCCTGCTAAATATCACGCTATCAGGCGGAAACCCTGGCTCTCTGGCGGGACTAGTCTGTTAGAGGCGCTAGGTAAGTACAAAAACGTATAAAAAGTGTCCCGGCAGCGTAACGTAGGACACTTTGACAAGCAAAGACTAAACAGTTAAAGCCTCTTTTAATTCTTCAGTAACCCTGTTGCCATATAGCCCCTATTGTCAGATACTATATCTATCAAGCTTTTAAAACTAAAATAAAAACAGGAAATTATTATGAACACTAAACCAAACTTTGGGACTATTTTTCGTATTAGGGATGATCGTCAGGC
>DAHXNJ010000034.1 GCA_027365445.1 Candidatus Saccharimonadota bacterium
ATACTAGACTTACAGGCTTATGCTCTAAGTGATTCCCAATGGACTAGTGAAATGCAACTACAGAAACAGGCCATGTGGGATAAGTTAATCTTTAATAACTAACGCTGTTATACATACTACAGTTTCCCCCTCATTTCAGAATTGGAAAAGACTACTACTCTTAAATTAATTAACCTCCCCTAAGGTGCTACTTAGGACGTATGTTTTAAAACTTAGGTAACGCTAAGCTTTTTTCTGTCTGTAGGACTACCTAAATTGGTCCGATAAAACCATACTTTTGTTAAGTCTAAAAATACAAAATAGATTACGGTCATTAAAACAACCAATCCTATACTCTTAAACGAAAGTGGGACAAATGAAAATAAAGATTCAGTCGGTTTGAAGTATATGGCGCCAATAACTAATGCAGCCATCGATCCAAGGGCAATAATCAATGTCTTGGATAGCTTTGGTGCTTTATAAAAGTGCTGCTTGTTACGGACAGAGAATATAACTACGAAGTTAGTAATAGTCATAAAGAGATAAAGACTAGTTCGAGTTACTGGCAAAGCTTGAGTTTTTACAATTGCAAAAAATATTAAATAAAATAATGCAGTATACATACCTAGAAACATTGATATAAAGAACAATATGCGGTTGTTATATAGACTAGGTGCAGCTAGCTCCTGGTTATCTACGTTGTCGGTCACAATAGCAATTAAGGGAATTGAGCTAATTAAGTTACTAAGTAAAAGCTGGATCGTGAGCAAGGGCAAAGTAGTAGAAAGAAGATAGAGGGCACCTAGTGAGAAAAAGGCACCAAAATTAGAAGT
Organism: Candidatus Saccharimonadota bacterium; assembly: GCA_027365445.1. Taxonomy (GTDB): domain Bacteria; phylum Patescibacteriota; class Saccharimonadia; order Saccharimonadales; family UBA4665; genus JAJZWH01. The sequence continues at coordinate 813 of DAHXNJ010000034.1, forward strand.
CATAGTATAACGAATGTATTTATTAATATTCGAGAATATTCCTCTACCCTCTTTAATGCCATTAACAATTACGTTTAAGTCGCTTCTTAATAATAAGATATCGGCACTTTCCTGAGCCACATCAGTAGCATTATTTACGGCTATTGCTACATCTGCGACTTTTAAAGCCGGAGCATCGTTAATGCCATCCCCTTGATAACCAACAACATTTCCTTGCAGTTGCAGTAATTTAATAATCCTAAACTTTTGCTCAGGATTAAGTCGAGCAAATGCATTATTAGTTTTTAAGATATCCGCAAGCTGAAGATCGCTCATTTTCTCAATCTCTTCACCTGTATACACTGTCTGGCTAGCTTCAACTAGCCCAGCCTCCATACCAACATACCTTGTTACTTCACGGCTATCACCCGATAGTATCTTTAGGTCAACACCAAGTTTCTCAGCTAAAACAATTGTATGCTTAGCTGATGGTCGTAAAGGATCCTCTAAAGACACAAAACCCACAAATTCTAATCCATTTTCGTGTTTTAATATATCAAAAGTCTCAAAATTTAGTACATCGAGCTTCTTATAAGCTATGCCTAAATGACGTAAACCCTCCTCGCCATCCGCTTTTATGATCTTCATATACTCGTCTTTTTGAGGTTCATTGGTAAGTTCCATAAGCGTCTCAACTGATCCTACCTCAACTAAATAGCTGTCTGTTTTATTTTTGAATACAACTCTTCGGCGACGAGCATCAGGATCAAAAGGCAACTCTTCTACTCTTATATAATTTTTCGTTTCATCCTTTATCTCTTGTGGTACAAAAGCAAGAAATGCTTTATCGAATGAACTTTGAAATTTTTTTCTTTTTTCGTCAAAAGACTCTAAACTAGCGATCGCCAACTGCTGAAATAGCTTAGGATCATTAGCTATAAGCCGCTTGACAGTCTGCTTATTCTCGGTTAATGTACCCGTTTTATCGCTACATAGAACTGTTATATTGCCTAGATCTTCAACAGCAGTAAGAGTTTTAGCTATGACGTGTTGCTTGGCTAACTTTAAGGCACCTCTAGAAAGTGTCACAGTGACAATCACCGGCATAGCTTCAGGTACAACGGCAATCGATAGGGCGACTATAAATATAATCAGCGTCCCGATGTGCGAAGTATCATGAATAAGAAAAAGTTTTAAGATAAATATTGCCAAAAGAGTTATAAAGGTAACCTTAACAAGAAAATTACTGAATGAAGCAAGAGATTTCTCAAATTGAGTTACTCTTTTGGTGGAACT
>DAHXNJ010000035.1 GCA_027365445.1 Candidatus Saccharimonadota bacterium
TTGAGCCAGCAGAGAATGACTTGAAAGTTAGATGTCGAATCGACGGAATATTAAGAGAGATAATGAAGATACCTAAATCTTCAGAAGCGGCATTGATTAGTAGAATTAAAATTTTAGCTAATTTAAAAATAGATGAACATAGAATTCCACAAGATGGACAGTTTACAGTAAAAGTTGATAACAAAGAGATAGATTTACGTATTGCCATTGCTCCAATAGTTTGGGGCGAACAGGTGGTTATTAGATTGTTAGATAAAAGTGGAACTTCTCTGAAATTGGAAGATATGGGTTATGGCGGTAGGGCTTTGAGAACTATTAGGGAATCACTCAAACAGTCAAATGGCATGATATTAACTTCTGGTCCAACTGGTTCGGGAAAATCAACCTCTCTCTATGCTCTTATCCAAGAAATAAAAGATGATTCAATTAACATTGTTACGTTGGAAGACCCTGTTGAGTATAAAATGAACGGTATAAACCAGATCCAGGTTAATACAGAAGTTGGTTTAACTTTTTCTTCCGGACTAAGATCAATACTAAGACAAGATCCTGATGTTATTATGGTTGGAGAGATTAGAGATGAGGAAACGGCTCAATTAGCCGTACAATCGGCTCTAACCGGGCATTTAGTTTTCTCTACGCTGCACACAAATTCGGCGGCCGGTATATTGCCTCGTTTATTAGATATGGGTATTGAGCCATTCTTAATCGCTTCGACAGTTAAGACTGTTATTGGTCAAAGATTAGTTAGAAGGGTAGCAGACGGTGCTGAAAGCTATCAGTCAAATGCTGTTGAAACGGCAGCTATTAAGGAAACAATTGGCTCATTGTTACCAGCTAGTGATGATAAGGTTAAGGGGTTAAGTGAGGACTTGGGATATAAAAGCTTGCCCTTAAGTACTCAAAGTGCTTATACTTTAAGTAAGGGTAAGGACACAATCGATACCCCAGGTGGTTATAGGGGAAGAATGGGATTATATGAGGTCTTCTCTGTAACCGAGCAAATACAAGAATTAATTATGAAAAGATCAACTTCGGCAGAAATTCAATCGTTGGCTCAATCTCAGGGTATGATAACCATGCGTCAAGATGGGTTTTTAAAAGTTTTAGATGGAAGTACGACTATTTCAGAGATTAATCGAGTAGCATCAGGAGATGTAGGATAATTTAAAATAAAGGGTGGAAAGAAAAAAATATGCAAGGTCAGCCAAGAATAGAAGTTCTACTTGAAGAAGTAATTAAAAAGAAAGCTTCGGATATGCATATCCAGGTAGGATTGCCTCCTATGATAAGGGTCGATGGCTCATTGTTTCCCGTCCAAGGTGCAGATGTCTTAAATGAAGAAGGGGTAGAAGCATTAATATTTGCTATTTTAGATGAAGATCAGAAACAGATTCTTCTAAAAGATAAGGAGTTTGACTTTAGTTTTGCTTTTGGGGAACTGGGTAGATTCAGGGTAAACGCTTTTCATGAACGGGGTAATTTAGCCGCTGCTTTAAGGCTTATTCCAAATGAGCTTTTAAGTGTCGAGCAACTGGGATTGCCACCGATTGTAAATAAGTTTGCTGATTACCCTAGGGGCTTGGTTTTAGTTACAGGACCAACTGGGTCGGGTAAATCTACTACCCTAGCAGCTATGATACATAAAATTAATAATGAAAAAGCGGTTCATATAGTAACTATAGAAGATCCTATTGAGTACACCCATAAATCGATTAAATCAGTAGTGGTACAAAGAGAAGTTCATTATGATACATATAGCTTTAGTGCGGCTTTAAGATCTGCACTACGTGAAGACCCCGATGTAGTTCTAGTTGGAGAAATGAGGGACTTAGAGACTATTGCTAGCGCTATTACTATTGCTGAAACTGGACACCTTGTTTTTGCTACGCTTCACACTAACAGCGCAGCACAGTCAATTGATCGTATGATTGACGTTTTCCCACCACATCAGCAGCCTCAGATTAGATCCCAGCTAAGTAATATATTGATGGCTATAGTATCCCAGCGTCTAATACCGCAAAATGGCGGTGGAAGAATAGCCGCTGCCGAAATAATGATAGCTACACCAGCAGTTCGAAATATAGTTAGGGAAGGCAAAAGTCACCAACTTGATGCAGTAATCCAGACAGGTGCTGAATTCGGTATGCAATCGATGGATAAAACACTGGTTAATCTAGTACATAACGGGACGATTAGCTATGATGAGGCTCGTAACTTTGCCATCGATATTGATGAATTAGATCGGTTAATGAGGAGCTAATAATGCTTACTTATAGATACGAAGCAAGAAATACTTCAACTGGCGAGAAAGTTAAAGCCGATGTTCAAGCAGACAATGAACAGGTTGCTGCAAAGCTCTTAAAAGAAAAAGGATTGGTGCCACTGAGTATTAAACTAGATAAAAGTAAATCTGGGACAAGGGGTCTATTTAAAAAAGTAGGAAGTAAAGATAAGGTATTATTTAGTCGACAGTTATCTACCTTAATCAATGCAGGTCTACCGCTTGTTCAAAGTCTGCGAAGTGTTGCACAGCAAACAACTTCAAGACCGCTAAAGGTAATTGTTAATCAGATTGTTACGGAAGTTGAAGCAGGAAAACCCTTTTCGGTAGCCTTGGCTAAATATCCTAAAGTATTTAATAGAGTTTATATTAGTTTGGTTGCCGCTGGTGAGACTTCAGGAACTCTAGATACCGGATTAGAGAGACTAGCCGATCAGCAAGAAAAAGATGCTGATATATTAAGTAAGGTGAGAGGGGCAATGATTTATCCGGCCATTGTTTTAGTGGTTATGATAGCGGTTGTCGGCTTTATGATCGTTAAGGTTTTACCCCAGGTTCAAAGTATTTATGCTGGTATACCTGGTGTATCTCTGCCGATCTTGACCAGAATATTATTAGCTATATCTCATTTCGTTATTAATTATTGGTGGCTCACAATTATTATTATAGTGGCAGCAGTAGTTTCCTTATCTTGGTTTCGTAAAACTGAAATAGGAAAAAGTTTTTTTGATTATGCAAAGATGAAGGCTTGGCCATTTGGACCATTATTCATGAAGATGTATATGGCTAGGTTTGCAAGAACGGGTACCACTCTAGTAGCCAGCGGCGTTCCTCTATTACAGGTTCTGGACATTACTAGTGATGCAGTCGATAACGTGCACATAGCAAAGTCTCTTAAATTAGCTGAAGATAAAGTAAAGGGTGGAAAAGCATTATCTGATTCCATTTCTAATGATCCTAATTTCTTAGAGTTAGTACCGAATATGATAAGAATAGGTGAGCAGTCAGGCGCTCTAGAAACGATGCTGGATAAGGTGGCATACTACTATGAAAAAGAAGTAGACAACGAAATTAAGACTATATCTACTATTATTGAGCCAGTATTAATGGTTATTATGGGTATTATGGCCTTAATTATAGTAGCGGCTGTCTTATTGCCTATATATGGATTAGTTAACCAATCTGGTTTCTTGAATAACGTTTAGGTAACTGTGGATAAGTTATTGCTTTATTTACAGATAGCGTATAATATTCAAGCATAAGCAAGATATATAAAAGATTAGATGCAATCAAAGGGGGCATTTGAAATGCGACAAAAACTAAAAAAACAACAAGGATTTACGATTATAGAAACAATGATCGTATTGGCAATTGCGGGATTAATTATGTTGATAGTATTCTTAGCGGTTCCAGCCTTGCAACGATCAACCAGAAATACACAAAGAAAGAATGATGCCGGTAATATATTGACTGCAATAGGTAATTATGTCAGTAATAATAATGGGCAAGTACCATATGATCAAAATCAATTAGATACTGCAATAAATGGAATTCATTTAGGATATTATACAAAAGGTTCTGTTACGTTTGACGGTACTGTTGGATCGTCTTCTACGCCACCTACCGCAGCTTCAACAAAACCAACCATGTGTGGTGCAACCAGGGGAGGCGTAGCTGGACAAGGAACAGTTGGTTTAACTGGAAGTTGTTCGCTAACATCTACTACTGTATTAAGCACAGAAAATGTGATATTTCTACCGGGTTATACGTGTAGTGGCAATACACCTACAACTAGCGCAGCAACAGGTAGAAGTTATGCAATAGTGTATGCAATAGAAATCGCGGCTAATGTATCTCAGATGCAGTGTTTGGGTGCATAAAACACGCAAAGAAGGCAAGATATAACGAGCCTTACATAAGGCTCGTTATATTAATACACAATAAAGCTTATGGCAATAATAGTCTTATTGGTTCTAGGTTTAAGTTTTGGAAGCTTTGTAAATGCATTTGTTTGGAGATTGCACGAGAATAAGGATTGGTTAAATGATAGATCGGAATGTATATATTGTCACCATAAATTGGCTGTCATTGACTTAATACCTGTAGTAAGCTGGCTTATATTAAGAGGTAAATGTAGGTATTGCAAGCGAAGTATTAGCGTCCAATATCCAATCGTAGAACTTATAACGACCGTATTGTTTGTCGCATCTTATTTGTTATGGCCTACTCATCTAGTTGGATATAGCATTGCCTTATTTGTACTATGGTTAGTTATAGTAATCGGATTAGTGGCTCTTGCACTATATGATCTAAAGTGGATGATTCTTCCTAGTAAACTTATCTATTTTCTATATATAGCAGCTTTATTAATGGCAGCGATTCATATCTATTATTCAAGTAATCATATCTCTACAGCAATATCATATATAATTGCATCCTTAGTTGGAGGAGGGATATTTTATATCTTATTTTTAGTATCTAAAGGGAAATGGATTGGTGGTGGTGATGTACGGCTTGGGTTTTTGCTGGGGGTGATTGTTTCGTCAGCTCAAAATAGCCTTTTAGTAATTTTTTTAGCAGCATTGTTAGGCACGATATTCTCTATTCCTTTTATGGCTAATGGAAAACTTAAAAAAACTAGTATGATTCCATTTGGTCCGTTCCTGATTGCTGCTGCTATTATTGTCGAATTAGAGGGATTTAATATCTTGGCGTGGTATAGTCATTTATTTTTAGGGGGATAGTTATTTGTTGCTATTATCCTTATGCTTTATACTTAATTTAGTATGAAGGGTGGCTATATGAAAACACCTGTTTTAAAAGGCTTCACAATTGTAGAAGTAATGATATTTTTGGCAGTTTCTGGAATAATGTTTCTAGTAGCAGCAACTTTTATAAGCGGTAAAGAGGGTCAGGCTGAATACACTCAAGGCATGAACTATACGGCTGCAGATATTAGAACAATAATTAATAATGTCGCTAATGGTAACTATAATATTCCTTCAAGTGGTCTAAGCTGTACTGTTGGCTTTAGGGGTGTTAATGTAACTAAGAGTGCGCCTAGCTCATCTATTGGTACGCCAGGCTGTTCTTTGATTGGACAGGCGATGGTTCCCGGTGTGGGGGGTAATAGTTATGGATTATATACTTTTGCAGGATGTCAATTTAGTCCATGTAGTTCAGGGGTTAATGGTTTGGCTTACCCTACATCTTTTGCTCAAGAACAACCTACTATAGTTAGTTTTATGACTAAGCCAAATATAGGATGGCCTGGAGGATTAATACTTAAAAAGATGCTTTATGTTAAACAAGGTTCTGCAACGTCGCCTGAAGTAATTAATAATGCAATAGGGTTTATGGGAAGCTTACCTGATGTGAATAATCATGTTTTAATGTCTGGGTCACAGCCAATTACTTTGGTGCTATTAAATCCAGCGGCGTTAACAAGTAGTTTTTCCGTGATAAAAGGTAGCGTATTATTGTGTTTTATGGGTAGTAGTACAAATTTAGTAGGTAGTATAGCTATTGGCACTGTTAATGGGGGTGGTCAATTGACCACTAGCTTGAATATGGGTAAGGGAGGATATAAACAATTGGGATGTTAAAAAAAATAGAAAATAGAGGTGATACGATAGTCGAGGTTCTTATAGCTCTTGCGGTATTATCTTTGGCTTTTGCTATAAGTTACTCTACGGCCAATGCTGCCTTAATTCAGTCACAAAACGCCCAAGAACATTCATTGGCATTAGAATATCTTGATTCTCAAATAGAAGAGTTACGTTATGCTGCATATAATCCATCTTTAAATATAGTTCCTACAAATGAATTTAATGAAACTACGACCAACAACACTTCATTTTGTCTATATACTAATTCACGTACCAATAAACTACAGTCTAGCTCAACATTTACATATAGTGAAAGTGAAAGTGTTTTTATGCTCCACCCTCATTGCAATGTATCGGGTGGTAGTTTTCACTATCATATTGCAATTACACCTAATATAAATGTAAATCAACAATCGACTTTTAATGTATCTGTTTGGTGGAATGGTTTAGGCAGTCTGGGTAAGCAAAGTGAACAATTGTCCTATAGGGTATATTTGCAATGATATTAAATAAAAAAAAGCAGTCTGGATTCACTATCATAGAACTGATGATAGCTATATCTATATTGTCTATTTTATTATTAGCAACCGCTGTAGTTATGTTAAATATTGGCTCTTTATACGCTAAAGGAGTAGATGCCACTACTGTTCAGAATGATAGTAGAAACGTTATTCAAAGTATCTCAAGTTCAATTCAGTTCAATTATCTATCTGGTAGTCAGGTAGTTAGTGGTAGTCAAACTTATCAAAGTAGTAGTGGCACTTCATATACAGTACAAGCATATTGTATTGGCTATACTAGATATAGCTATATTATTGGTTTCCCGCAAAATAGAAATACATTTGCGCATACTATATGGAAAGACACTATGATTTATCAAGGTCAATGCAAGCCTTTAAATATTCTTATCTCAACTCCAAATTGCATAGGATCAGCTGGCTGTATAGCTTCAGCCAGTAATTCTGGTAGTGATTTAACTAATTCGAATATGCATTTAGCGTCTTTATCTATTAATTCAAATTCAAATTATCCTCAGCTGTATTCTATAAGCATTGGATTGGCCTATGGACTTAAGGATATGTTCAATGTAAATAGAAGTGGTACTCTCGTTACGAGCGGTGGAAATTATGTTTGCGGAAATAGAACAAGTGAACGATATTGTGCAACTAGTTCACTAGAAACAACGGTTGTCCAAAGAATAAATTAAGAGAGAGTATAATATTGTTATGAAATTAAAATATAGATATACCAAAATGAATCAGGAGGGATTCGCGCCTTTAATTATATCAATAGTTATCGTAACGGTATTAAGTTTAATCACTTTAGGCTTTATTGGTATAATGCGAAATAATCAAAATAATGCTTTAAATCGCCAATTAAATAATGGTGCTTATTATGCATCGGAAACTGGAATTAATGATGCTATAGAAGCTATAAGAGCGGGCTTTAATATTGCAAAGAACAATTGTGGACCATATACAACTATTACTATACCAGCGGAGCAGTATCTTAAAAGCAATATAATTAATGGTCAATATAACGATCTATATTCGTGCTTATTAATCAATCCAGCCCCTTCAAATTTAAAATATAGTGATGTTAGGAATAGCCAACCAACAGTAGCCGACATATCGGCCATAAATTCAACTACAGGGTCTTCATCGAAGATTACGAGTATACAATTTAGTTGGCAACTATCGTCTCAAATTGAATCCAATTCGGCAAATTTTAGCTTTCCTAACAGTACTAGTGGATGGGGAGGGTGTCCATCCACTACCGCGACTTACTATTTTCCACCAAAGAGCTGCTGGCATAGTTCTGGTGGTTATCCCTATCCTGGAGTACTAAGAATAGCACTTACTCCAATACATACATCTAGCGGTGGATCTTCAGGCAGGAGATCTGTAGGGACGTTAACGGATACTTCCTCAACCTATACCTCTTTTTTGTATCCAGCATCTTCTAGGCCGTCATCTAATGGGCTAACTATGAACTCTTCTACTGTGGGCGTAAATGCGGGCTATGTAATAAGTGGGCAGTGTAGTAAATCGTCAGCTCCTGAAGCATGCAATATAACAATTAATGTACCTAATTTAAACAATGTGTTATTAATGATGAGATCAATTTATAATCCTAGTGAAGTAACAATAACTGCTTATAACGGAGTAACTCCTCTGCTGATTCGAAATGCTCAAACAGTAATTGACTCTACTGGTAGCTATCAAGGAGTTTTGAAAAGGTTACAAGTAAGGGTTCCGACATTAAATGATACAGGTTTTCCTGCATATGACATTGCTTCATCTCAGAACATATGTATGAATTTAAGTGCATATCCATCTAATCATTCGCAAAACACTCAAAGTTTCGCTAAATTTGGCACTGGCTGTACTTCTTTGTAATTTAAGCAGAATTACTTATGATGATACTTTTCGTAGGCACTTTTCAGATGGGGATCGGTAATGTGAGTATAAATCTGTGTTGTAGAAATATTGCTATGACCTAGCATAACTTGAACCGTTCTTAGGTCTGCTCCATTCATTAATAAGTCCGTTCCAAAACTATGTCTCATGGTGTGCGGACTAACGTGTTTAGTTATGCCGGCTAAGATTGCATAACGTGCGATTAAACGTTGTATGCTTCTTGCGGTTAATCTTTGATAATCTCCACTTAGATCAACCCGTTTGCTGCCACTGTATCTTATAAATAACGGCTTGGCATTATCTGTTCTTTTTTCTAGATATTTTTCTATCCACTCAGCTGAGGATTGGCTTATAAATACTAATCTATCTTTTTGGCCTTTTCCGCGTACCATAAATTCTCGACGTTTCAGATTTATGTGGCCTCTATCTAAGCTCACCAGTTCGCTTACTCTTAAACCGCTAGCAAATAGTAGTTCTAGAATTGCTCTGTCTCGTAGACCGACAATGGTTTCAATCTTAGGTTCTGCAAATAAAAGTGCTAATTCGTCTTCATTTAAGTAGGTTACTTGTTTCCGTCTGGTTCTGGCTAATTCAATTTTAGCGGCATTCATACAAGGTATATCTCTTTTAACGCAAAACTTAAGAAAGCTACGCAGGGCAATTAAGTGGTAATTAAGGGTTAGGGAATTAAGTTCATCGTTGGTATTAGTACCAAGCCGATTAAGCCACAGTCGCCATTTTCTTATTAATTCAGCATTTATATCTTCTACTTTTATGTCCCCAGCGAAATCGATTAGTCTGGTTAAGTAATGATCATAATTAGCTATGGTTTTTTGGGATCGGTTTTGTTCTATTTCCATATATTCCAAAAAATCTGTTTTAGCTTTAGAGAATTCCATACTCTTTATTGTACGACATTAAAAAATTAAACCACAAGCTATATGATAGCTTATACTGATCTGTTACAATGTTGAATACGTAAACAAGGATAAAAAAATTGGAAAGAACTTTAATACTCCTTAAGCCAGATGCATTACAGCGGGCGATTGTAGGAGAGATAATAACTAGATTTGAAAGAGTTGGCTTAAAGATAGTTGCTGCTAAAGTGGTACAACCCAGTAAGGAACAATATTACTATCATTATGAGACTATTGGTAAGATGATTTCTAGGAGGGGCCAAGAGGTTTTTGACGTAACATTGGAGTTTATGCAAGAAGGTCCAGTATTAGCTATGGTACTAGAAGGCATAGAAGCGGTGTCATTGGTACGTAAAATGGTTGGTACTACAGAGCCTAAGGCCGCTGCTCCAGGAACAATAAGGGGGGACTATTCACATATTAGCTTTAACTTTGCTAATAGTAATGGAATGTCAATTCCTAATCTCATTCACGCTTCAGGTGATCTAGATGATGCAACTCAGGAGATTGCTCATTGGTTTACAAAAGATGAGGTTTTTGAATACGATACAGTTCATGCAAAGTATACTCAGGGTAAAAAATAAATACATAACTATGCTTATGCAGATTATGCCCTCATAGTTCAATGGATAAAACGGCTCCGTCCTAAGGAGAAGCTGTAGGTTCGAATCCTGCTGGGGGCACCATGCATATGCTTAAAAGTATTAATTCTGAAGCCTCGGTGTATTAGATAATGTCATAGTTTTTCTATGTGACGATCACACAAGACAAGATAATAGAAGACATAGTTTAGTTGTAAAAGATTTTCCAGATAACATGTAGCTACATAATGGATACTTTAACAACGACCATGATAATACTGTTATTTTTAAGTTCTTTGAAGTGGAGTCGTAGGGCATTGTTAATCGTAATAGATTATTAGCAGTAAAATGAGTCCAGAACGACAATGGACCAGAGTTCTACAAACTGTTTTATGAGGCCTATTTGGAGCTAAGACTAACTCACTACTAGAACTATCTAAGATAACCAAAGATGAATGCCGAGATAGAAAGACATAACCGAATTATTCAGGAATAATTTATCGATTGGCACTTAGACTCTCTTGGCTATGAAATCATGGGCTTTTAACTATCAGCTTATGGATTGGGCGTTATGGACCGATATAGCCATAAGCACAAATTAACTAAAAAGCGTACAATAGCTATAATATGGCTAAAGTCGAAGCAGAAAAACATACCAAGTACTTTAGAGATCAATTTGACGACGAAGAAGTTCTTTATTTGTTTAGAAAACACCCGGTAGTAATGAGAAAAGGGTTAGTTTTTGGAATGCTAGGTCCGTTAGTCGGTGTTTTGCCTGCCGCAATACATCCAGCCTATGGTTTACCTGTTTTCTTTGGAGGTTTGGTTGCGGGAATTATATTAGGAATTATTATTTTTTTCCCATCATGGATTGGCTGGCATTTTAGTGTTTTTATATTTACTAATCAAAGATTTATTCAAATAAAACAAAAAGGTTTTTTTGCTAGAAGTGTTTCGGATTTGTCTTTGCAACAAATACAATCAGTCAGCTATGATGTTAAAGGAATTCAAGAAACATTCTTAGGATTTGGTACAATAATGATGCGGACGTATGTAGGGGATATAGTTATTCACGACGTTCATCATCCAGCAAAATTACAAAAAAAGCTAGTAGGCTTATTAAGAGACTTAGGAGTAACGAGCGTAGTTTATCCGGCCTCGTCGGCTATCGAGAGTGAAAATAATGAAGAAGAAATTGAAGAAGACTAGAAATTTAAAAATAAAGCGTATAAAACCGCCAAAGCTTATTAAGCGTACTAAAGCACCTGAGGAGCGAATGCAAGAAGCATTTGCAAATGTGCCAAAGATTACCGACTTGACGGTTGCTGAACATCGAGAAGAGGTGTTAGCACAGGCTAGAAAATATATATATCCACTTCAACATTCTAGAAAGCGTATTGTCTATATAACAAGCTCATTATTAATAGTGGCTCTAATTCTATTTTTTTCTTATGTTGGAGCCTCATTGTATAGATTTCAAAATACTTCAAGCTTTATTTATGGTGTTACCCAGATAATTCCTTTTCCAATTGCTAAGGTGGGAGGTTATTGGGTGTCTTATGAGAGCTATCTTTTTGAGTTAAGAAGATACATGCATTATTATGAAACCCAACAACAAGTCAATTTTTCTACATTAGCTGGGCATAAACAGTTAATTGCTTATAAAAAACAAGCAATTAACGAAGTTATAACCGATGTATATGTTAAGGAATTAGCTAGCAAAAACAATGTTAGCGTGTCTAATCAAGCTGTAAATAATGAAGTTACATTGGTTCAAAGTCAAAATAGGTTGGGGAGCAGTCAACAGGAGTTTAATGCAGTTTTAAGTGATTTTTGGGGATGGAATGAAGCAGACTTTAAACGACAACTAAAGATGCAGATGCTGCAACAAGCAGTGGTGGCTAAGCTTGATGTTTCTGCTCGGCAGGCCGCCCAAAATGCGCTTAGTCAATTACGGCATGGAGCTAATTTTGCGACATTGGCTTCGAGCGTCTCGCAAGATACATCAACCAAGTCTAATGGAGGACAGTTTCCAAACGCTATACAACCTAATGATCCGAACGTAGCGCCTCAAATTACACAAGCCTTATTTGGTCTAAAGGTTGGGCAAATATCTGGAATAGTTAATACGGGGTATACATTAGAGATATTAAAAGTAATAAGTAATCAAGATGGTAAAGTGCAGGCAGCTAATATCGCTTTTAATTTAAATCCGATATCAACTTATATTGCGCCGTTAGCTAAAACTCAAAAACCCGAATATTTCGTTAATGTTACAAAATAGACTCCATAACTTCTTTTTTTAAACCTTTATCTATGAATAATAATTCATCTATCAGTTTTATTCTTTTTGCTAAAGTAACCAAGTCTAGCTGGTGATATAAAGATGGTTTCTGGGCTGCATATACGTATACTTTTTTATCCATACCAAATAGTGTTTTTATGTGTTTAAAGTCATCGTTTATATCAAATAGGGAAAGGGCAATTCTCTTTACTGCCTCTTCAGGCTTTTCTCCATATTTTATTAGTCCACCAGGTAACTCCCATTGGATACCATGACTTGGTTGCACTGCTAGAATAGAGTCACGTTTTTTTATAAGTATACGTACAGAATCTTTAGTTGATGGAATTTTTTTTCTATTACTAGCTAACCATAATTCAAAAACTAAAGTCCCAAACGGTAATACGCCACAGATCAATGCTAATAAAAAATGTATTCGTTTCCAGTTCATACTTGGATATACGAATATAGTGATTAAAAAGTAGAGTACAAAAAAGGTGCCATGTATTTGTCCAGCAATTGGAATTACGATTTTAGAATTAGCCAAATGAAAGTGAGCCAGGGAAACACCTGTTATTAATATGGACCAACCTATTGCTTCGCAAAAGGCAGCCAGTCTATATAATTTCCAAGCTTCATCATTTGTATACGATTGGTTATTTTCGATGGATGATAGTATTGTCTTTAGTCTTTTCATTACCATTATATTCTACCAATTTATTAAAACTTGCGTTTATTTGTTGTTACTTTATATAAAGTTAACAGCGAGTCTAGTTTTACTATAGATTACCTAGGATGTTCAAATAGATAGGGGATAAAAAATTAGCTTAGATTAAAATCGATATACATTTAGAAAGAATGGGGTCTTTTCTGATGTTATCAGAGTTATTACGAAAAACCAAAGAGACTCTTGTCCAACGCAAAATGATGCTGAACTGGGGTTCGGTTTCCAACGCAAAATGATGCTGAACTTGTAGTATGTGTGGCAGCATGAAAGGTTATGGAACTATTCATGGATACCACACATATACCAACATTAAAACAAAT
>DAHXNJ010000036.1 GCA_027365445.1 Candidatus Saccharimonadota bacterium
GTTGTTGTTGGAGGTGTCTCCGGTGGAGTTGTTGTTGGAGGTGTCTCCGGTGGAGTTGTTGTTGGAGGTGTCTCCGGTGGAGTTGTTGTTGGAGGTGTTTGACCTGTTGTTGTTGGAGGTGTTTGACCTGTTGTTGTTGGAGGTGTTATTGGAGATGGAGGTGTTATTGGAGATGGAGGTGTAGGGTGTGTTCTAGCAGGTAAAGGTTTAGTGGTAGGTTTTTTATGTACTATTGGAGTCGGTCGATTATGAGATGGTGGTGATACGGGTTTATGAGTTGGGGTATGACCAACTACTTGGTGTTCAGGAGCTGGGGTATTACCAACTACTTGGTGTTCAGGAGTATGAGATATGTGCGGTTTATTAATAGCAGACTCTAAAGATACATTGTTTGATCCGGCAGGAATATGCAATTTAGGTATTTTTCCTCCTACGCTATGAGTATTAGGCGTTTTGCCACCTTCTGGCAGCGGTAAATAACCTTGAATAATCGCCAATCCATCATTAGTTACTAACAACGGTGTTATGCTATGAAGAGGAACTTCCTGACCATTAATTTTTAAATCTTCTTGTTTAGGTACACTAAATTCAACACCTTGAACTAGTCCACCTTGAAGCTGAGATATAAGTGAGTCATTAGTTACGTGTTGCTCTAGCAAAACGCCATTTGGTTCTTGTAGTAGCTCTGTATATTGAGTACCTGAAAAATTACTTGTATAACTTTCAGTTGAACCTAAAACTTCATTAGACTGTTTGATATCTTTTAAGGCAATAGCTTCACCATTAGGCTGATTAAGTCTTTGATAATTATTTTCATATGCAGTAGTGTAATTAAAACTATTATTTACAAATCCTCCCTGTCCTAAGGCTTGCTGGGCTATTACTTCAGCAAACGCCAATGATTCAGCAACAGTTTTCTGTCCTTTAGTACCATAAAGAGGTCCGTTTTTAAACCAACTACTTACTTCATTAGATGCTTGAACTGGGCTATTAACATTAGATTGAGGGAAAAATGCTCCGTCTGTCCATTTAGCTGGAACAACATCAGTTAAATTAACTTTATTAAGAGTCTTACTAACAACAGCAGGATTCCTACTAGGTTTTGATGAATGACCATTATTACTACTAAGAGCGCTGCCACCACATGATGCTAAAATAACACTGGCAAGTGCAAGTCCACCGACCTTTTTCGTTAAGCCTTTTTCCTTGAACTGCTCGATTTTGGTGCTTATTTTTTCCCCTACCGTAGAAGGAATACTTGAAATACTAGATAATATTTTTCGATACGAGGCATTTTGTTTATTTGTGTCTTTTGGCTTCTTAGCTAAACCTATTGATTGAGCTTTAACTTGTCCTGATAGATATTGAGAGATGAAATCATAAGACGATAAAGAGGCTTCGTTGCTACTTGGAGTGTTTTGAGGTGTCAATGAATCACTGATTTTCTTAGCTATTACTGGATCAATACTGCCTACCTTATTATCTGCACTTACTTGTGCTAAGGCTATTACAGGTTCAACAGTATTATTAGACTGCTCTAAAATTGGTGGCTGGATTTTTCCGTCTAGCGCACTAAGTTCAGCAATAGAATATTTGCCATATGCCTCACTAGAAAATGCTTTAAGTAATTCATTATTCACGATAAGCCTCCTTGTTATTTAAGGTTAAGCCCACCGCGATTCCCGTTTCTAGGGATTGATTTAATCTAGCTAAGGATATCATAGTATTATAGTCCTGTCAAATATATTATGCCAAGCTTAGGCCTAATATGGCCTTCGATAATTCTTTATCTACATAAGGGATATCTATGCCATCCTTAAATCTTTCGTCATACACCACTTTGGCTAAATGCATACCCTTAGAACCTAGCTTCTGAATTATTCCATTATGTTTAGCTAATAGCTTTTCATTTACTTTTCTTAGGTCTTTTTGATTATCCGTATTTACTTCTTTTAGTCCACCTAAAGTCCATGTTCCAGTATTAGGAAGGTAGACAATATCTCGAGGATGATTAGCCTTAACGCCAACTATCTGACGAAAATCTATATCTTCTTTTTGATCGATTGGAAAATTCTCAAAATTACTTATTACAATACTAATTCCCTTACTACATATCTCAGCTGCGACCGCTGCCGATTCGTCAGCCGTTTTTGTTTCGACTATTTTAGCAGTACGATCATAAATAGAGGCTTCGCTTGGATTTCCTACAACAAATAATTTAACGCTATCATCGGGCTGTTTAGAGTCTTCAATTGAACTGACGAGCTCTGCTCCTATCTTTGCTCTATATTTAGCTAATGGCTTAATCCATTCATGTTTTATTTCTAAACCGCTGTTATCATCTATAACGACATTTAGCTCCACCGGTCTATATGGAATCCTAAGATTAACATAGGGCATATCAGTATCTAGCATCATGGGCGTTAATGCTATAGGATTAACAGCACCTACTTCGTGGAGGGTTGGATCAAATCTAGTCTCACCAACATTAATGCCCGGTTGACCAACAACAATATCTGTTCTCAAGTGTTGACCGAACTGACGAGTATTATCGCCCATTAAGTCGTACAACGCTGCAGAAGTTTTTTCTAAACGATACATGATTAAAACCTTTATGCTGCAGCTTTAGAAAAGACTTCCTCTATAGTTTTGGCAACTTCGCGAGGAGTTTCTTGCATAGCACCAAGCTTAGCAGTTAGTGCATATGAATAGCTCGTAAGAACGTCTACTGGCTTAACTGATTCTTTTCTGGTTAATAAGGCAAATGTTCGAGACATTGATTTAATTTGTGCCAAAAATCGACCATCGCCCATAATTAAACCTCTATCTTCCATAGCGTCTAAGGCATGAGCACCAATTACTCCTATAAGCTTTCTATTTTCTTCATTTAACATTACGTTTGGAATAGCTTCACGCATTTTTTGTAAATGATCCGAGCCAAAACCTGTATTTACAGCTTGATTAGAGAAATTATCTCTTTTAATAATCTCTTTGCCCGCATCAGATAAGCTGCCTCTTTCTCTTACTCCCATAAAGCTTCCCATAGCAAAACGACTAGCTAAAGCAGGATCGGTCGAAAAAGTGTGTCGTGAACCATAGTTATTCATACCTGCAATAACAAGATCAAATTCAGAAAGTTCTACTGGAACACCTTTTTCATATATTCTAATACCGCCGTTTTGTAATATTCCAAGGGCAGCGTTTAAAGCCATAGGACTAGTTCTATTAATTTCATCAAATTTTACAACTTTCTTACCTTGATCAAGAATAGGCTTAACATTGGCCTTAAGTACAGAATTAACAGAACGACCATCCTTAATTTCTGTTTTTTCTAGTTCGGTATATTCACCAATTAATTGAGCCCCTGTTAAGTCTGCTCTATGAGGTACTTCCGCTACTTGATCTTGTCCGTAGCCATCTATTATTTCATGGCAATGATCCATAAACAATGATTTACCAGTTCCCGGTGGCCCCATAAGTACACCACCATTACCGTTCTTAGCTCCAGCTACTGTTAGGGCTATAATCATATCCTTAGCTTGCTTTTCTCCAGCTAGCATTTGATCGAAAGCTGCTGTAGCTGCTTCGTAATAATCACCAGCCAAAACACTTCCAGGTTGTTCTAAAACATTTCTCATAATTTTCTCCTTAATTAATTAAAGTGCCGTTTCCTTACGTCTTCTGAAATATTGTTTTCCAGTAATCGTCGAAAGAGCCAAACCCATTCCAATCCAAGGCCAACGATTACCAGGAATTGTCCGCCTCGTAGAACGAGGCTCTATAGCCTTATCAAGTTTCTTTATAGCAACATTAGGACTGCTTTTTACAGAAAGATATTGTCCGTTAGTTTCAGTAGCTATTTGCTTAAGTTGGGTGGCATTGGCATTATTATTATTGCCATAATTTACAATAAAAATTGGTAGGTTTGTAGTATCTTCTGCTTTGATCGATGCCGGAGAGCCGATTGTATTATCATCAGTTAAAACTAAAATACCGGCATTGTTTTTTGCTTTTTGGCCCAATTGATTTGATTCAACCTTTGATGAATGACTAAGAGCAATATTAAAAGCGCTATTGACGGCTTGATCAGTTGATGGCTGACCATATGGAAGACTCTTTTCCATCTCTTTTGGGGTCTCTACTTTCGAACTACTATATTGGGCAGCAATATCCGTAATATTAACCCTAGGAGTTTCGTTTACTAGCTTAACGCTTTCCATAATACTGTTGCTTGATCCGTCTAAAGATGTTCCAAAGCTTCTATCTGCTACAACCGCTAGAGTTGCAGGTTTTAATTCGGTCGTAGTAGAGGTATTGGCACTTTCAGCAAAACAAAAACCTGCAGCAGCACCAAGCAAAGCCAACGATGCAATACTACGTCTTATTAAATTAGATCTATCTTTATTAGCTTGAATATCTTCATGACCTGGAATTGCCACTTCTCGATTGTGGACTATATGCCTTAATGCCAATAAATCTAAACCTTGTCCAGCGATGTATCCAATTGCTGTCGCGGCATAAATACTGGCTTCTCCAATAACTTCACTCATAGACTATTACAATACATTATGTATGTGTTTTTGTCAATATGATTATATTATCTCTAAACTATACTTGCTGCTTGTTCCTGAGGAGAAGGTAGACTCTTATAGTTTTCTTGAGACAAACTAGCTTTTGGAAAGCTAAAGCCAAAAGTACTACCTTGTCCTTCTTGGGTTTGAAATATAATAGAGCCACCTTCAGAAATAATTACTTTCTTAGCCATAAATAACCCTAACCCAGTTCCATCAGGTCTAGCTTTTCTAGCGTTACCAGCTCGATAAAACTTAGTAAATAAGTGATGCTGTTCTCTTGATGGTACGCCAATTCCATTATCTATTATTCTAAGTTCCACCGCAGTTTCTGTTTCTGTTAATACTACGTCGATTCTACCTCCTGCAGGTGTGTAATATATGGCATTATCTATGAAGTTCATGATTACTTGACGTGTCTTTGTCTCATCAAGCATTAATGTAGTTATATTCTCCGGCTTCTGATACGAGAGTGTTAAATGCCTCGACTTGGCAGTATCTACCAATTGATTAACTTCATCTTCAACTACTGAAGGAAAGTCTACTGGAGCAGCCTCAATCATAAACTTACCAGTTTTTAGGCGAGAGACATTAAGAAGATCAGCGATCAAATAAACCATCCGCTGTGAGCTAGTGAATGCTTGTTCCAATAGCTGTCGCTGCAAACCTGTTATGTTTCCGGCATCACCATCTAATACAAGACTAATGTTCCCCTTTACGCTAGTTAATGGTGTTCTTAGCTGATGTGATGCCATACTAACAAAATCATCTTTTGCCTCATCTAAAGCACGAAGCTTATCATTGGTATTTTTTAATCGATTAGTAGCGGTCTTAACTCTTTCCTGTAGAGTTAAGTTAAAGTTTTCTATCTCCTCAGTTCTTAGTGAGTTTTGAATAGCTATAACTAGTTCGTTGGCTATAATTTCTAGGACTTTTAGGTCCTGACTGTTATACATGTTGCCGCTTTTTTTAGGTCCTAAAATAATATATCCAACCCCTTCTTCACGTAGCGAAGTAGCTAATCTAGCAATAATCGATATATTATTCTTTTGCAGAACTACTTGAAGGTCTTTATATTTATCCTCTAGTAAATCTGTGACAATAACTTTTCTTTTCATAGTAGGCGTTAATTTTCTAACAAAAGCTATCTCGTCTTCTGTAAAATCTGGATGATTTTTAGTACCTATAAGCCTCCTTGGTCTATCTCCATCTTCTTTAATACCAAAAAGACAATAACTTGGCTTAATATTCTTCTCCATTATCTCTGCAATATTTTTGAGCATAGGCTCTAAATCAAAAGAGGATACGATAACCTTATTAAAGTTATCTAGGAATGTTTGTGTATCATAAGAGTCTTGAAAAAATAATCTATTAGTTACTTTATTAAATAAAGTTTTTATTCGCTGGAATGATAATGCAGTTAACGCTGTTGCTATAGCTAAAAATAATTGAGCTCCCAAAGATAAATGTGGATGAAAAATTAACCTTATTATGCCTAGCATTATAAAACCATATATGGCCGCTACAATACTTAAAGACAATCCATAGGTCAAAGCTCTAGCTATAATAGGTTTTATGTCAAACAAGCCGTGCTTAATTATTGTATATCCTACCATACAAACAAATATTGCAGTATAAAAGGGACTTAAATATATATAGTTAGAATTATTTAGTAATAAAGGAAGTATGAAACCAGTTACTGGAGCGATTAATAATAATGGTATAACACCTAACAAAAGATATTTATTTTGTTGAACAAGAGAACCTGTGTTTTCTCGAATGCCTCTTATTAACAAAAAACCTGATAAAGATAAAAGCACCAAAAAATGCAATAAGTATATTACTGCTGCAAAAGATGGTATGGGTACTGGATGCGCTCCGTGACTTAATCCCTTGAATACATAATCAGAAATATCTAATAATACTACTATTATTGTTGTTAGTATAATTATACTATTTTTTATACTCGCTTTTTTTTCACTATTATTTAAATAAAATATTAAAAAATATATGCCTGCTACGCCCATTGATGTAGTCGCCATAACGAGCCTAATAAAAGTTAACTTATGCAGTACACCTAAAGATAAATAATTAAAAATACTAAAAAGTATTAAGACAATAGTAGTAAGTCCATATATTCGATTCACTATATGTCTCGGGTTCCTAATAAAAACAAACAAACCAGTTAATATAGAAACAATTACACTAAGAAAAAGTACGGCCAAACCAATAATCATAAAACGTATTATAGGCTCAAAAACGCTTATGTAAAAACATACTCTTGTCCAACGCAAAATGATGCTGAACTGGGGTTCGGTTTCCAACGCAAAATGATGCTGAACTTGTAGTATGTGTGGCAGCATGAAAGGTTATGGAACTATTCATGGATACCACACATATACCAACATTAAAACAAAT
>DAHXNJ010000039.1 GCA_027365445.1 Candidatus Saccharimonadota bacterium
CTTTCGCCAGCACCAATAGTTATATACGTGCTGCTATCATCTTCAGATATAACATCAAGCCCTTTAATTTTATTGACTATTACTAGGCCATCAAATCCTTCATCACGCCAGATTATATTACTTCCTTGTCCTATAGTCAGTATTGAGAGGCTATTTTGTACCGCGAAGTTGAGAGCTTCAGTTAATTCTATAGCATTATTGACTTCTACTAATGCAGCTGCATAGCCACCTAATTTCATGGTTGAATAATCGCTCAAAGCTATATTTTTTTTGATTTCCATTGATTGTAGTATACAAGTTTAAATAAAAAATGACTTGCATTTGTCGTTGCCCTAGCGATAACATGAATACTATGAATCAGCCTTCTATTGGCCCAAAGCCTTATGAAAAGTTAGGAAATCAATTAAAAGATCTACGGCAAAACAGTAAAGAAAGTTTAGCTGAAGTTTCTGGTGCTGTTGAAATAGACGAAAATATACTGGAAAAGTTTGAGGCAGGAATTGATCGTCCGGACGAAGAGATCCTAAATTTACTGATTAGTCATTATCAGCTTAAAGAAAATTTAGCTAATTATTTATGGGATTTAGCAGGGTATTATGATCGAATGCCAGAAGAAGAAGCAATTATAATCGAGGAAGCTATGGCTGCGGCCAAGCAACTCATTATGGTTATGGCTACGGACATAAGGACTGTTTACACTGATGGAGTTAGTATTGATTGTAATAAAAGTGGTCTTCAGATAAGTTTTACTCAATCTTCTCCTCAAAATAAAGCTATGCTAGTCTCTCGTTTGGGGATGAGCTATGAACAAGCAGCAGAAGTAATTAAAGCACTTAGTATCGCTATGACTTATGCTAAGTTGTCTCCAGGCAATTCATTATTGTCTCCAGGCAAAGACGTGTAAGAATTGTTACAGATTGTGCTTATACTTATAAACTATGATTAAAGTGTTTTCTTACGCGAAAATAAAGTATATAAAAACTAAGAGGAAAATTATGACCATAGAACAAATGCTCGCTAACTTGCACACAATGGCCGAAAAAACATCAACCGTCAAGGTATCGCCAACAATAGCTAAAAAATAATCTTAAGAAGCCTATATAGACTTTTTAGCATGCAACCTTCTCAGGGCATGTACAGCAAGAGCAAAACTTAATATTGCCAAAGGTAATTCACCAAATAAGGCCATTAACATTGCTTTAGCCGATCCAAAAGTGCCGAGCCTGTATCCTAAAATATCAAACCAAGCATCAGCTAGAAAAAGAGTACTTGTTGTCATGGCAGATAAGACCATATAAATTGATCCAAGCTTGGCTAATATACCGGTAATTAATAATGATATAATCTGAGCAATATCTAGGCCTACCCAAGTAATATCCCAGTTTTTTGTTATGTGTTGATTTGGTAAATGAAAACTAAGGAAAATTGTCCAAGGTATCATACCGATTGATATGATTATATATATTATTGCCGCCCAGCTAGGTATGCTGACTTTGACTTTTCTTAGTTCTTCCATCTATTTATTATTTCCTTATTTAGATTTAAGTATACTTAGCTAAGAACCGCCTGTATATCCAGCAGCATAATGGATAACAAAATAGGACCATAGTACTGTGCTGAATATTAAGATAACTGGATAAGCAAGTCTAGAATTTTTAAATTTATTTAATAGCATAAACTGAATTGGAAATGCCATCAATGCATACCTACTATAGCCACTAACATTACCGCCTGCTAATGGCAAGATTATATATAGTAGGCTATACAGTGAGAAGCTCCTTTTTTTATTCCACCAATAAATAACTGCACCGATTGTTAAGGCGAATAATAGCAGATCGATGGGAGTTATTGAGTTTATGATGGTGTTTATATATTGTCCGCTGAGCCAGTGGTTATGCTTTTGGGCACTGACAAAATCTAGAGGTTTACCTTTGCTATACCATAAGTAACTTATATAGGCGACAATACCAGCACATCCGATTGCCATTGAAGAGACTATTTGCCATATCTTTTTTTTATTTTCATACAAAAGAAACGCTATTAAAGCTATGTCGAATACGCCTGTCGGATGGGTAGCTGTAGCCAAGGCGGTGAATAAACCGGCATAGATATATTTGCCTTTGAGGCCGAAATATAGTGCACCTAGAGTAGCTAGTGCATAAAGGCTTTCTGTATATGTTGCTGCTAGAAAAACGGCCGTTGGGAATAATAAAAATAGTAATACTCCCATTATGTGTTCGATCTTATTCTTAGAAATTATTTCCTTAAGTATCTTTAGATAAAAATAAATTGCCCCTACTAAACAAGCCCAGCTAACAAATAGAGCACTTATAAGAGGTGATCTTACTACATACATAACTAATCTTATTAGTAGTGGATAAAGTGGAAAAAAAGCAGTTAATGCATTATTGGTGTAGCCGTATTTTGCAATAGATATATAGTGAGGGCCATCCCATTCGGACATAAAGTCTAAATGAGTGGCGGGT
>DAHXNJ010000045.1 GCA_027365445.1 Candidatus Saccharimonadota bacterium
TATTTTTTGATCCTACAAAAGTTATTTTGAGGGACAAACTTCATTCAGGTAAAGAAGAGCGGTTTATTCTATTGGGTCAAACAAGACAAAATAGACTACTTTATTTGGTATTCACTATAAGGAACGAAAAAATAAGGGTAATATCTGCACGAGATATTACTAAGAGAAAGGAGATTGAAATCTATGAAAAAGCAATTTAGTATTCCTAATTTTAAGAGCCAAGATGAAGAACGAGAGTTTTGGAGCAAAGTGGACCTAGCAGATAGCTTTAGCGCCAAAGATTTTGAAAGAGTAAGCTTTCCAAATCTAAAACCTACTACCAGGCCTGTATCAATTAGAATATCGGTCGCAGATTTAAATCGAGTTAAGGAACGAGCTAATGAAACTAACGTACCATACCAGTCGCTTATCAAAGAGTATATTCACAAGGGCGTAGGCGCTGCTCGCTAGTACTTTGCTAGTTTTTTAAAACATTGCCAATTAACGTAAGAAAGACGCAGTTAATATTGAGATCGAGCACTTAGTTATTGATAAAAAGGCTGAAAGGAATAAGCAATAATTATGTCAAATATTCTGAATATCAAAGATAAGGATAGTTTACAGATTATCTGCAAGTTAGATAAGGCCCCTGAGCAAGTATATTCAGCAATAAATAATGTTAGAGGGTGGTGGACTGGCTGTATTGTTGGGGCTACCAGTAAAGTTGGCGATATTTGGGCATACTGCTATCCCAATATCCATTTCATAAAGCTAAAAGTAACGCAGTTGGTTCCTGGCAAAAAAGTCGTCTGGCATGTGCTAGATAGCTATATTGACGTAGATGGCGATAAAGAGGAATGGACTGGCACTGACATAGCTAAAACTAGCTCAGTCACAGAATTAACTTTTACGCATATTGGTTTAGTGCCAAGTTTTGTTTGCTATAACGGCTGCAGGGAAGGTTGGACGTTCTATATTAAAATTAAAGAAAGTCTGCCTCGCTTTATCAGTACCGGCAAAGGTGATCCCGGTAAAATGATTAATATTTCTTAAGTGACTCACTAACTGTCTGTAATCGCTTTAGTCCCATAACAGACTTAGCTAACTCATTCTCTTTAGATAAACTAATAATATTTCTGTAACATTCCATTCTAAATACGACTAATAAGGGGCACCAATAAGCTTATGGCTATAAAGAGTCTAAGTAATCAGACTCTTTTTTTGTTACACTGACTGAGTGGAAATAATAATAGGAAGTACTAATACTCCAAAAAAAGACGCTGTACTAACGTCGTTTACTCAAGCATATCCAAATACCGATATTATTATTGAGTGCGTTAAGACTAAGTCGGGTGTTTCTGCGCATCCACTGAATGCAGGTGAGGCAATGAAAGGAGCTATGAACAGGATAGCTGATGCACAATATCAAAAACCTGGCGCCGATTACTATGTAGGTATAGAGGGTGGTTTATTGCAGGTAGAAGAACGAGCTTACGAGATTGGATGGATAGTCATAGCAAATACAGTAGGGAAAGTAGCGACAGCATTAAGCGCAGGGATAGAGATTAAGGGCGAAATCTTGAGGAACATCTTAAATGGCACTGAATTGAGCGAGGTTTTAGACAATATGTATGGCGTAGGAAAAATAGGGGATACGAACGGCTTCTATGGTTTAGCAACCGATGATTTAGTGACTAGGACGCAAGCGTATGAGCAAGGACTGCATTTTGCTATTGCCCAATTTAAACACGCCGAGCTATATCAACAATAAGGTGATAAGCTACTTAAATGAGTAGCTTGCTTGATAAATTGAATAATCTGACAAGGTTTTTAAGTCTTTGATCATCCATGTTCTTTACGGCAGATGTTTGAAATGCGTCAACTATGCTGCACCAGTTGTTCAGATACAGAGGTAAGAAGTGGCCTTATCTTGTTAATATTTAACATTTAAACCTAATAACTTCTAAGAAAAATACTAGAGTCTCCTTAGGGATTAGGCTTCGACTTCTACGGTAAGTAGCGTTTTTTAGTTTAATAGTATAATTTGCTACGATAAAAACACTAGTAAGGTTAAGCGTATTCCGTATCTAATATGCGTAATCCTATTTCTTTAGCAAATAATATGGTCTTTGTAGATAAATGGCTATTCTAGGTCTATTATTATCTTATGATCTCTATTGAAGAGGCAAACGCCAGACAGGCTAATCTACAAGATACAGCTCAAGACATATTAGATTACTACCATATCGAAGAACTGATTGTACCTCTTGGCGAAGTGCACAAGGTTGGTAGTTTCCAGTACGGTCTAATGGTTAGGCCTGACATAGATTTTCAAGTTTATACCCCAAATCCAAGCATTGAACCACTGTTGAAAATTGCTAATAATGTAATGCTCTCTGATGGCGTCGGTAAAGTATCTCTTCACAATCAGTATGCATGGCCTCAAAATGCAAGCGTAACCAAAAGTATGTATTTAGGCATCAAACCAGTCTGGAATAATAATTTTTGGCAGATTGATATTCATGTTATGAAACCCGAAGACCACGTTGATCAGGATAATTTTTACCTTGGCTGGGAAAAAGAATTAACACAAGAGCAAAAAGATACGATTTTACTTTTAAAGACAATTTTGAATGATAACGGTCGTTATCCTGATGAGTTTAGTTCGGTAGATGTATACAAAGCAGTATTGCATGGCGTTTCATCTATTGAGCAATTAGAGCAATTTACCAATTCAAAGACGAATTAAATCGGGCAATAAACTAAATAGCTTCTCCAGATTTTCTAATTTCATATCGTTAGTTTTTTCAATTGCAGATGTTTGAAATGCATACGCTATGATGCACAATTTGTAAAAATAAAGCAGATTTAGCTTACTTGTATAGTTGGCTATGGGTTCCGACTGCTACAAATAAAGCAGTTTCTCCATCAATAATTTTGTAATGTGCTCGCCAATCACCACCAAAGCTAATACTCCTATTTCCTTTCCACTCCCCTGTCAAAGGATGATTGTAGAGATCGGTATGTTGTGGTTCAGTCTGAAATAATAAAAGAGCTGTTTTTAGTCGTTTCTGTTGAGCGGGTTTAAGGTTTTGTACTTGTCTACGGAATGACTTATTGAGCTTTATGATCATAACGAATCAAAAAAAGCTTCAAGCTCAGCTTTATTGTTAATGGTAGTTATACCTCTACCTGCTTTATAATCTGCCTCAGCCTCTTTGATAAGCTTTTCTAGTTTAGGTGTTGGTTCAAGATCGGTAGTGAAAGTTGCTTGGCGACTGCGGAGCATCTGCTTAATACTAGCGTTCACTAAGGAAGTAGCTGGTATGCCGATCTGATTAGAAAAGTCCTTAAGTTTTCGACGAGTGTCTTCGTCCATACGAATATTCATTGTAATAGTTTTACTCATGATACTAATTGTAGTCCTTTTGTGTATTCTGCGTCAATAGCTAAAATTGCGAGACTAATACAAATTATTGACAAAGTCCACTTAGTCCACTAGACTAATCTTATGAACATAGTTAACGTACACGACGCAAAAACAAACTTTTCTAAACTGCTTGATAGAGTAGCTAATGGAGAACGTATTACTATAGGCAAGGCAGGTAAGCCAGTAGCTCGCCTGGAGCCAATATCTTTAACTGCTAAGAGTAGTAGGGTGGTTGGCGGAGGCTTCCGCTTGCAGGAAAAGGCAGGGAAACCTCTAACGCCTGAATATCTTAATAAGTTAGCAGAAAGTAAATACGAGTAGGCCAAGCTGTGGTTCTTCTAGACGCCAATGTTTTGATTTACTATTTAGACGAAACTTCTGATAACCATGTCCTAACAATTGATTTGCTACAAGAATTAATTGATGACGATGAGCAGCTTGTAACATCTCACCATATTATTGAAGAGGTGTTGTATATCTTTTCAAGGGTTGATCCTAGTATAGATTTGACGAGAATAGTAGAAAAGATTTCAAAATTACCTAATTTAATTCTTGCAGAGCCATCACCTAGCATAGACTTTGCGATGCGCTATGCTCAACTGAGCGAAAAATTAGAAGCAGGGGTCAACGATGCCTTAATATTGCAGCTAGTCTTAGATGCAGGCATCACAAAAATATTTACTTTTGATAAGAAATTGCAAAAAGATGCTCTGACTTTAAATATCGAGCAAATTACCTGATAAGTTAAAAACTTTTAACAAGATCATCAGTTTCGAATTATTAAATTGCTCCATTGCAGATGTTTGGAATGCATCCACTATGCCGCACCAATTAAGACACATTCCCTTATGCAACTCCTTTAAGGCTGTATTATTTAGTGCTGGATTAATTACAAATAATGATAGCTTGAAGAGACTGTTCGAACACCTTTTATATTGCTGATCATAAAGCAATTGCTTCACCATATAATAATATGTATAATATATGTATGGATTTTGAATGGGATGATAGTAAAAATGCTTTAAATTTAACCAAGCACGGAATATCATTCTATGAAGCCCAAGATGCCTTCTTTGATGAAAATAAGGTCACAATATTAGATAAGACCCATTCATTAACAGAGAAGCGATATTATTGCATAGGCAAAATTCCGAGTGGCGGTATCGTCATTGTAAGATTTACTAATAGAAACGGCCGTATTCGTATTTTTGGTGCTGGATACTGGCGGAAAGGTACTAAAATATATGAGTAGAACAATTAATTATACTGACGCCCCGGCGGATGTTGAGCTATCTTTAGATGATCCTATAATTGTTAAAGATTTATTACCACCACCTTCAGAGCTTATTAGAAAAACAAAAAAGGAAAAGATTACTATTGAGTTAGATCAGGATAGTCTAGATTTATTCAGACAATATGCAAAAAGGCACAATACCAAGTATCAACCAATGATTAATGGTGTTATTAATTCTTACGCAGACAAATTTTTAAAAAAATAGCAGCTAATTATCGTTAGACATTTTACTTAGCCATCTAAGAAGGTGTTCGAACTTGGTTGTAAAACTCCACCATTACAACCCAAATGTTTTTCTTCAGATAGCTTTCAGACATTTTAGCCACATTTTGTTATAGTGAGTCATGGTGGCTTTAGATAATTACGATAAGCAAAAATTACAAGAAATAGAAGCGTCGTTATGGAAACAAGAGACTAGGTTCAATGAGACATATATGAGAAGCATCCTTGCAGAGGATTTTTTTGAGTTTGGTCGTTCTGGCAAAGTGTATTCTATATATGTATTTCTTTCCGCACCTAACCAAGAAATTCGTGCCAAATTCCCACTAAAAGACTTTGTCGTACACGAAATTGATGAACGGGTTGTTTTGATAACGTATATCATCGAAGTCAAGTACGATGAAATTGAAATCGGTAATCGAAGTTCACTTTGGATAAAGAACGATATCGGTTGGAAGCTAAAGTTCCATCAAGGTACCCGACCCAGCTAAATTAAATCTGCAGATAAATTGAATAAAATTACAAGGCTTTTAAGTTTTTGGTCATTCACAGCTTCTAGTGCAGATGTTTGAAATGCGTTCGCTATGCCGCACCAATACAACTATTGACAGATATTTTACAGTAGGTATATACTTGTATATATGAGTACAGACACTATATCCACGCAATCATTGCAAAAATGGGGTAACAGCACTGGGATAAGAATCCCAAAGAAAGTAATAGAGAAGGCTCGTTTAAAAACAGGCGAAGAACTCTCTGTCAGCGTTCAGGGAAAATCAATTGTCTTAACTCCTGTTAAGAAAACGAAAAGCTTTACTCTTAAGGATATGCTAAAAGGCGTAACTCCAGAAGATGTAGGCGGTGAATATGATTGGGGTGCACCTGTCGGTAAAGAAATATGGTAGATAATTATATACCAGACTATGCTGACATAGTCTGGGTTGTTTTAGAGCCTAGAGTTGGGCATGAACAATCGGGAAGACGGCCAGCTATAGTAATTTCAACTAAGGAATTTTCGACACACACAAGTTTGTCTATGATGTGTCCAATAACTTCGAGTGCTAAGGGTTTACCGTTCGAAGTAACATTTCAAGGCAGCGAAGTGAAGGGTGCAATTTTACCAATTCATGCTAAGAGTCTAGATTGGACAGCTAGAAAAGTGAAATATATTGAAAAAGCGCCGAAAGAAGTGGCTGATCTTGTAGCCGAAATGGTTGGTAGCATAATTGGCTTAGATTAAGTCTCTAGATAAGCTAAATAAAATGACTAGATTTTTTAGCTTTGGATTATTGGACTCCTCTATTGCAGATGTTTGAAATACGTCAACTATGCCGCACCAGTTACACAGATTCAGAGTTCATAATATATCTATTATTGTTTAGCAAATAGAGATAAATTTGTTGGAGTCTCGTTAGTATTTTGGCATAATATTTTGAGTAACTTACAGTACCGAAATAAGGATATGGCGTTGTCTAAAATAAATGTACTATTGTGACTTATGCAAAGAGATGCTTCAGCAACAGGCTAAAGGCTATAAATAGTAGATGCGGTTTATTATAAAGCCTCATGATGATAGCTTTAATGTTATGCTTGAAACAAACCAGTATAAGCAGCTGTGGCGAAAGCATGCCAAGCAAATTCTGCATGCTTTCCGTACTGTAACTGGCCTTGAATTTCAGCAACACGTTATCACTGCTCGTGTATTCCCAGACAACCATGGTGATGCCGGGGTACCGCGCCAACCCATGCACTTACCAGCATACTATAGCCCAGAAAACGAGAAGCTCATTACTCTAATTCATGAGCTTTGCCATCGATTACTTGGCGGTAATGCCTTAGGTCCCGTCTCTCTGGGATTAATCCCCCAGCAATCTAGCCATCACCCTGACTATCAGGAATATGAACACCGACATACGTACTTATTTGAATACGACGTTATTATGGCGGCCCTCGGAGTAGAATATGCTTCGCTCTGTACACAATTAGAAGAAAAAGATAATATCGACGGGCCACATGACAGAGCTTGGGCATGGGCTATGAGCATGCCTCATGAACATAGACAAAGGGCGCTTAAAGTTCTTGTAGCCCAAGCGGTACCGAGAGATCGCTGGCATGAGCTTGAGAAAATAAAGACAATTTCATTGCGAGATCCAGTGGATTGGTTTAGTAAATTAGCAGATGCAAAACCAACTTTTTATAAATAACCAGTGCAGTTTTCTTAAGCTCTTCATAAGGTGCTTAATATGATCATAGCTTAGCGCATTCCGTTTATGAGCGATTTGCCTATGCATAAGTTCATAAATCAGTCGTAATGGGCCTTATTGCCCTGGTTGTTATGATGATAAGAAGAGGGGCATAAGACTTAGGCCGGTCCAATAATGGCCATGAGAACATAGTTGTCCTATATGTAATATAATGTATACGGTTGAATCTGAAAAATGTAAGTCATCACAAGTTCTCAGATTTTATAGTATAGATTATTTGTTACTAGTAGTTCTATTAAATCAATGAAGGTCTGAACGGAATTATTAGGCTAGCATCTGTAGGTCTATTCCCATTTCTCTAGATATGCTTACAATTGATTGGTAAGATTCCAATATAAATACGCCTAATAAGGGGCACCACAAATTTTTGTCGCAGAACTTCGTAACTTTTTAAGGATTATTCCTCTATTCGCTGATCCGAATCAAATAAGGTAAAAGCGCTTACTTTGAATTCCGGAATGTTATATAAGTACTACATAAAAATTGTGTAATACATTGACACTAAGTAGTACGATCGTTATACTACTAACTATGAAGTATTATTCAACTGTTACATCTAAAGGGCAAATAACTTTACCAGCTAGCATGCGTGAAAAGATGAGATTAAAAGCTGGACAGAGAGTTAGTATTACTCAAAGTAGCACCGGCCAAGTTAATATTGATGCACCGCCATCGATAGATGATATTCGAAAACAGCTCCAGACTAACTTAAAAAAGCAAGGTTTTACACCAAATAAATTACGCAAAATAGCTGAAGAATATAAAAGTGGGGATGGCTTTGCTGACTATGTAGAGGAGAAGTATGGCGCGAACAGCTAGCCTTGATGCATGTTGTATTCTGAGGTGGTTGTTGCAAGATATCCCTGAGCAAGCGCAAGCCGTACATGAGCTACTAAGTAATCCCGGTAGCTATTATGTCGCTGACACAACTCTTATGGAAGTGGTTTATGTGTTAGAACGTATTTATAAACAAGAAAGATATTTTATCGCATCCTGCCTTAATTTGATTTGTTCACTAAATCAAATAAATTGTAATAGGTTATTAATAAGCACTGTACTACCAATATATACAGCGAATCCAGCAGTATCTTTTGCTGACTGTTGTGCAGCTATATATGCTGAAATCAATAAAGCTCAGCCATTACTGACTTTTGACAAAAAATTAGCTTCTAAGTTGCCTCAAGCTGAACTTTTACAATAATAAGGAGATTGAAATGTGTGGCGTTAAAGGACTAGTTAATAATTTATCTATTAAACCGCTACCTAGGTATTCTCTAGCCATGTCTACTTTACGAGCCAGCATGATTACT
>DAHXNJ010000006.1 GCA_027365445.1 Candidatus Saccharimonadota bacterium
AGCTAAAGTCTTGATGGCTGTCTTTAGGCTACGTTTTGTCTTTGAGTTTCGTATTGCAGCCTTGTGGGCTACTTTGACTCGTTTTTTGGCAGATTTAATAATTGGCATAATTGACTCTTATTTAGTATTAAATTAAGTAAGGTTTATTACTATACAAGAAGATATAGTACCTTGGCAAATAGAACTCTTGTCCAACGCAAGATGAGGGTTAAGTGGGTGTCGGTTTCCAACGCAAAATGAGGGTTAACTTTTAAGTATGTGTGGCAGCATGAAAGGTAATGAAACTAATCATGGATACAACACACGTACCAACCTTAATACAAATGGCTGACTATGTCAGTGGGGATAATACCCTAAAGCTATGCTGCCAGAATAAGCTGGAAGCTTATGGCTACATAGCAAAAGTATTAGTAACCCACAAATATATCAGCCTAAGGAAGCCAGATAAGACAGCCGTAAAACAGTATCTTATGGCTGTCAGTGGTTATTCCCTGGCTCAAATAGAAAGGTTAATTAGCTGCTATGTTAGAACTGGTAGGGTAACTCTGGCTAAACGCACTCAACCAACTTTTCAGGGTATATATACCAATGAAGATATTGCTACTCTAGCTAGACTAGATGAACTTTACGAGAGAATGAGTGGTCCAGCTATGGCAATTGTTTTAAAGAGAGAATACGAGAAATTTGGTAATAAGTCCTATGAACGGTTAAAAAATATATCAGCCTCACATATATATAATCTGAGAGACACCAACGTCTACAAGTGTATTAACACTACCTACACTAAAACCAGGCCTACTACTGCCAAGATTGGTGAAAGAGCTAAACCGGAGCCTCTAGGCAAGCCCGGTTTTCTAAGAGTAGACACGGAGCATCAGGGAGATAAAAACGGCGAGAAGGGTGTATACCATATTAATTTTGTCGATGAAGTCACCCAGTGGGAAGTTGTGGTCTGTGTTCGGGCAATTACCGATAAGTATATGTTACCAGCACTTAATATGGCATTAGAGATTTTTCCTTTTATTATTCTGAACTTTCATGCCGACAACGGTAGTGAATATATTAACCGTAAAGTAGCTGGTCTGTTGAATAGAGGACTAATTAAATTAACAAAAAGTAGGCCCAGGCATAGCGGAGACAATGGTTTAGTAGAAGCAAAGAACGGTGTAGTATTGCGTAAACATATGGGATACATCCATATACCTCGTACCAATGACAACGCAGAAGCTATTAACTATTTTTATGTTAATTGGTTTATTCCCTGGCTTAATTACCACAGGCCATGTGCCTTTAGGCAGACAATACAAGACGAGAGGACTGGCAAGATCACGCATAAATATCCAAAAGAAAATTATACGATGCCATACGAAAAGCTAAAGAGCTTAGAAAATGCCCAGCAATACTTAAAGCCAAACGTTACTTTTGACATACTAGACTTACAGGCTTATGCTCTAAGTGATTCCCAATGGACTAGTGAAATGCAACTACAGAAACAGGCCATGTGGGATAAGTTAAGCTTTAACAAATAACGCTGTTATACATACTACAGTTTCCCCCTCATTTCAGAATTGGAAAAGACTTAGGCTGATTAGGAAATCCGTTTTTTAGACCATTAATAATTGCTTCTTTAAGGGGTTTAGATCTGAATTCTAGCTGAGAAAATTCTTCAAATGTTCTCCATACTGGTTGATATAAGTTCTGGCCCATCTTATTAATCTTAGCTTCAGTACTTTCCGGATCTAAATTTGGCTCACCGCTAACATAGTTACATATGAAAATATATTGCACACCATATGGTTCGCTCGCTCTTTCTACAAATACTAATCTAGGATCAGTTACACTAACTCCACTTTCTTCATAGATCTCCCTTAATAATGTATCGTTTGGAGTTTCTCCAATTTCAATTCCACCGCCAATCAAAATATCGTATTCTTGCCCAAACTTATTACGATGCATTACTAGTATATTGTCGTTATGTAATATAATGGCCCGCGCAGCTTTTCGCATAATATCGATTATATACTACTTATGTTTTTATTATAGACTTAAGCACCTGATCACTAACCAAGAAGTATTTTTTAGAAGTTAGTCACTAGCTAGTCTGAACTATAAAATCATTATCTACAGTCAAGATGCGGCTAGTAAATAGACTGTTGGACTGCTTAAGAATTCTTAATCAACTAGTTTAAATTTACCAAATCAGCGGCACTAAACGCCATTTAGTATGTTTAATATAATTTAAATAAATAGGATCGTTCGATAAAAACTTCTCTTCATTATGTATCCGAAGAATCTGCAACCCAAAAAACAATATAAAGACAATTAGATTCCATAGAGATATATGTTGGACAAAAAAACTAAGTATTGTTAAAAAATATCCAGCATATAGTGGATGTCGAATAAAACGATACATTCCTTTGCTATGTATACCGCGGTTTCCTACCATTATTCCAAAACCTCTGTTAAGACTTAGTAGTCCAACGAACGAAATTGCAATCCCGATACATTGAGGGATCAGCCAGTATGAAAATTCAGTAGAAGAAGGATAAGGCCGCATCAATAAATCTATAAACGTGCCACCCAATGCTGCTATCCAATACCAAAAATTATCTGAACTTATTGATTCTTGTTTACGTACAAAAAGAAAAACTAAAATAACACTATCATATATGGCGTACATCAAAGAGCTTAAGTTATGAGTTTCACTATAGCTTGTTATATATATTATGCAGAAATTCAAATAGCACAAAATTATCAATATATTTCCGAGAGTATTGAATATTCGTGATTTTGGAATACTTAATTCGGACTTCACTTCTATGACTTTTTCTATTATTACTTAATTATATCCTGGGCAACAATTGATCACAAATTAATTACTTCCGTTAAAGCTATACGAAAATACTAATACTATAATGAGCCTAAAATTATCACTTCATAGTTTATAACTAACTATTTCTTCTTAACGCTATTTTTAATAGAAACTACAATATCATCGATATCTTTTTGTAATAGCGTTCGCTCATAACTATTGAAGACAAGACGAAATGTCCAATGTATATCTTTATGGTTTTCGTCCTCCTTTAGAAACGTATCTATTAATTTATATGTAGCTGTTACATCTTTAGGACTATATTTTTCTAAGCCTTCAACTAGCTTATCTTGTACTTCAATAAAATTAATCCCATTATCTAATTCAAGCGTTATATCTTGTTTAACTTTAGGATACTTACTTAGGGGTAAATAATGAGATTTTTGATCTGCACTTAACGATAGCAACTCTTTAAGGTCAATTTCAAATCCTGCGCAAAAATCTGGTAATTTCAGATTTGTTTGAACTTTAGTTGTATATTCTCCGACTATACCAATGATCTTGTCTTCATAATAAACAACTGCCGATCGACCTTCTTTATAAATATTTTCTAAGGAGGTAAATTTTGGTGACAGCCCGATGTTATTGTCGCCTACATACCTAAGCCTTGAGCTATCAAGATTTAAACAATCAAATAAATAAGTGATGTAATATTTTGCTTGGTAATAAGCTGGCCCTGAATAATATTCTTTGGCTGCTTTCTTCTCGGCAGATAATACTAATGCAACGTTCTCATTTTCTATAGGTAACTGATCCTCGTACTTAAGATTTAACTGATGCGTTTTGCCAAGTTCAAAAACTGCAAACCTATCAAAACCTATCTTGTGGTTTTGGTGAACATGCTTTAATAGACTTGTAGATAAATTAGTCCGGTAAAATTTTAACTCTGGACTTATTGCATTTGCTATCTCAAAAGAATTATCTGCATCAAGCGTCGTATCCTCAACTAATTTTTTATCTATAAAGCTATATGTTAGAACTTCGTTTGCGCCTGCGTCTTTTAGTGAATGGCGAATTTTGCTTTTTAGTTCATATAAATTATTTAGCTTAGGAGCGTGCGAAGATCTGAGTGGAAGTTTTATGGGCAAGTTATCAAAACCAAGTAGTCTAGCTATTTCTTCAATTACATCTTCACCACTAGCTATATCTGTTCGCCAAAAAGGTGCAACAGCGTAAAGATTAGATTTATGAACTCGAGCTTTGAACTCAACATTAGTCAGTAAACGAACTATTTTATCTTCGTTTAATACAGTACCTAAATAACTATTTATCTTTGCCAAGCTTAGTGCGACCTCTTCATTAGGCACAAAACTGTCTGATTGATAATCTACCACTTCCGATGATATTTCAGCACTAGGACAAATTTGCATTATTAAATCATGAGCATATTTTAAGACTACTGAACATTGCCATGCTGATTGACCCTTGGTAAACCTAGTTACCGCTTCACTAAAAATTCCATGTGCCATTGAAGATCGACGGGTAGCATACATATTAAAATTTGCACATTCTAAAACTATATTTTTAGTCGTTTGGTCGATTTCTGAATTTCCACCACCCATTATTCCACCCAAACCAATTGCTTGAACTTTATTAGCAATAACTATATCTTTAGAGGTTAGTTTTATTTCTTTTTGATCCAATAATACCAATCGTTCATCTTGAGAAGGATATCTTACTAATATCTCACATTGTCCATTAGAGGCTATCTTATCAAAGTCATAGGCATGCAAAGGTTGCCCAGTTACGTGCATGACATAATTAGTGATATCGACAATATTATTAATTGGCCTTAAGCCGACTCGAGATAAATAACTTTGTAGCCATAATGGGCTAGGGGCTAACTTAATATTTCCAATTGATACGGCCATAAATCTTGGACAATCTTGACTTGATACTAGACCTTGAACCTTGAGCTTACCCTTAATTTTTGACTCAAGATGATTATCCAGAGAATACCAGTTTGGACTCCTAAAGGGTCGATCATAGATACCGCTTAGTTCACGAGCTATGCCTAATTGACCAAAAAGATCTGGTCGATGTGTAAACATCTTATTTTCAATATCACATATAGTGTCATCAAGATTAAGATAGTTGATCAACAATTGACCCGGTTGAGCATCACTATCTAGCACTACTATGCCTTCATGGTCATCAGAAATATCGAGTTCTTTAGCACTAGCTAACATGCCGTTGCTTAAAACATCCATTATTTTCTTAGCCGATAGGGTAAATGGATCAGCCTTATTAAAAGTTGACGGAACAATGCTTTGCGGTGGTAACCAAACGACCAGTTGGCCTTCATCTACATTAGAAGCTCCACAAACTACTTGTATTAATCCGTTATCTAACCTATCTACTGTCTTGTTCATTAATCCATCATCTATTTCTAGAACATTGAGATGATCACTGCCGTCTATTTTTTGTTTTTTTATGACTTTAACAATAAGAGCATTTTGATATTTTGAAGTGAGTGATACCGTTTCTTCAACTGCACCTATCTGCTTGCCTATTCTATCAATCACATCACCTTCATCTATAGGTAAACGGTTAGCTTCAGAAATTAATTGCATCCATTTAAATGAAGCTTTCATTCTTTATTTCCTCCAACGCTGAATTGTCGTAAAAACTCTAGTTTTCCTGATTCAAAATATCTTATATCTTCAATTCCTTGCTTTAGCATAACTAATCTCTCAATACCCATTCCCCAAGCAAAACCTTGATATTCGTCAGAATTAATTGAAGCTGCCTTTAAGACATTAGGATGAATCATGCCACAACCAATTAATTCGATCCAGCCTGAGTGAGAGCATATTCGACAACCTTTGCCACTACAAAAAGGACAACTCATTGCGTATTCTAGTGAAGGTTCAGTAAAGGGAAAATAAAAAGGCTGAGTCTTTATTTGCAGCGATCTTTGAAAATATGATTCCAAAAATGATTTTAATGTTGCAATTAGATTACCTATTGATATATTACGATCGACATAAACTCCTTCCAACTGATAAAAGGTATGCTCATGGCGAGGATCAACATCTTCATTTCTAAAAACTCGACCTGGTATAACAGCAGCAATAGGAGCTAGACCTTCAACTAGAGTAGATCTTTGACTATTCAAAATGCGATTTTGCATAGTTGAAGTATGGGCCGGAGCAATAAAAGGTTTTCTATCTTTATCTGTCTGGACAGTCATAAAAGTATCATAATCATCCCTAGCTGGATGTCCTTCGGGAAAATTTAATGACTCGAACATATGCCAATCATCATCAATCTCTCTGGATTCAACAATCGTAAAACCCATGGTTGAAAAAATATTCACTATTCTTTCTAGCTCACTCATAAGTGGATGAATACTGCCATATTCTAAAGGTAATAACGAGGGTTTAATTTGCTCACCATTATTAATAGCAAAAGGCGCAGTGATATCTATGGGGACTAGATTGTGTTTTGAAGTGTCACTATCTTTAGTGGCCTGATCTAGTTCTTGCCTAAGCTGATTAACGGCTTGGCCAAACTCTGCCTTTTGATCATCTGCAAGTGTAGAAATAAGAGCGAATAGCTCTTTTAATTCAGGAGATCGTAAAACTGTCGACTTATCTAGACCATCGTCTATTCGTTTTAATAAAACATCTCTAGTATTATTAATCTTATCTTTTAATTCTTGATTCATAATTTTAATTCATTATCAGTATACCAAAGAGTTAATCGCTTTAATACGAAACCGTGCATAAAATATTTAATCAAAATCATAATACTTTATTAAGATTATTTATCTTAATAAACAAAAATTTCTTGATAGTATTTATGGCTATATTACCCTAACTTAGTTAAAATTTAGTATAGATGGAAACACCAACAAATTTATTAGATGAAGCGACTAACGTTTTAAAAGAAAACAACAGAGGAAGCTATACGGTACCAGCTGACCAGCTATATCCTCATCAATGGCTATGGGATAGCTGTTTTATAGCTATTGGATTAAGTAACCTTGACCCAGAGAAAGCTAAAATAGAAATAACCAGCTTACTTGCTGGACAATGGCATAATGGAATGCTTCCAAATATCATATTCAATAAAGATCTACGCTATGCAGCCGATAGAAATGCTTGGCGTAGCTGGATTAATCCTTATTCTCCCAATAATATTGAAACAAGCGGTATTACTCAGCCACCAATGATAGCCGAAGCAGTATTAAGAATAGGTGAAAAATTAACAAAAGCTAAACAGATTGAATGGTACAAGCAAGTTTTTAGCAAAATCGTCAAATACCATCAATGGTTATATACCGAAAGAGACCCACATCAAGAAGGTTTAGTTATCTTAATTCATCCCTGGGAAGTTGGAATGGACAACACACCTCCATGGATGAGAGAATTAAATGATCATCAATTAGCATATTGGATTAGGATTATTAAACAATCACATCTCGATAATGTAATTAGCCTATTTAGAAGGGATACTCATTCAATAAATATTAATCAACGTTTTGGCAACATAGAAGCCCTGGCTATGTACGACATTCAAAGACGATTACGACGAAAATCCTACGATATTAACCGGATACTTGATCATTCAATGTTTGCTATAGAAGATGTGGGCTTCAACTCTATTCTAATGAGAAATAACGATTGTCTGATAGAAATTGCCAATAAAATAAACAAAGATTTACCGAAGAAACTTATCGAATCAATCGAAAAAACCAAAGTCAGTTTTAATGAATTATGGGACGAAGAAACTTCAAACTATTATTCAAGAGATTTTATTACTCATCGATTGATAAAAATACCTTCAGCAGGTTCATTACTAGGCTTATATGCAGGCAACATACCAAGAGATAGAGCTCAAAAAATTATATATCAATTAAATGATCCTAATAGCTATAACTTAGCCTACCCAGTACCCTCTACACCTATTAATTCCAATTGGTACCGAGCCGATAATTACTGGCAAGGACCCAGTTGGGTCAATATAAACTGGCTACTTATCGAAGGCATGAAGAGAAATAGTGCTGTAGAAATGGCTCAAATACTTAGAAATAAAACGCTTAATATGATCTCAGCTAAAGGCTGTTATGAATATTTTAATCCAGAGAATGGTCAGGGCCTAGGTGTCTTTAACTTCTCTTGGACGGCTGCTTTAGCTATCGATTTAATCTTAAATCCGATCGCCTGATTCATTAGAGATTGGTTTTTCTAACAATATCGCATCTACATGATCGCTATCATTGCCGCTTATTTTTAAGATGTCTTTATCTATTTTGATTAACTCTTTATGGGCGGTGTTGTAATGAGTTACTGACGTACCCAGTGAGCTGCCAAGCTTTAACATAAGTTCCTGGTATCTGTTTAGATGACGACCAAGATCACCTACCCTTATTTGTATTTCTTTTGCTTGCTCTTCAATATGTAGACTTCGTAAACCCTGCAATACCGTTTGCAGATAAGCAAGGAAGCTTGTTGGGCTAACAATAATGACGTTCTTATCTCTAAAAGCGTATTCGATTAGATCTCTCGCCGCAACATTCGTTGAACCGACTTTATTAATAAGTAAATCATAATAAATAGCTTCACTTGGAATAAACATAAAAGCGAAGTCCATCGTATTATTTTCCGGCTTAATGTACTTAGACGTCTCATCAATCCGATTCTTTAAATCATTTCTAAACTGTTTAGCTATAACTTCCCGTCTTAGTGGATCTTTCTCCTCAATCAATCGATTATAATTCTCTAATGAAAATTTTGAGTCGACTGGCAACATAATACCTTTATCTAAGAAGATTACGGCATCGCATTTTAGTTCCTTATTATCTTCGCTTTTACCGATTACATATTGTAATTTAAACCGTTCAGGAGGTAGTACATTTTCTAAGACAGTTTGAAGATAATATTCTCCTAAAACACCTCTTTGTTTAGGGTTTTGCAGCACATTTTGCAAAGTCTTTAATTCATCGGTAATACTTACTACCTGTTTATTTGACTCCTTAAGTTCCGTTAAATTTTTGGTGACTTCGCTAATCAACTTAGCACTCTCACTAAATTGTCTTTGCAGTGAGCTATTCATGACTGATTGATTTCTATCTAGCCGTTCAGAAATCTGATTATTAATATTGTCTTTAAGGTTTAGGATATCCCCACTTAATTTATCTAGATCTTTCTTAATTAAGATGGCCGAGCTAGAGTCGGTTTTATTAGTTATTTGTTTTAA
Organism: Candidatus Saccharimonadota bacterium; assembly: GCA_027365445.1. Classification (GTDB taxonomy): domain Bacteria; phylum Patescibacteriota; class Saccharimonadia; order Saccharimonadales; family UBA4665; genus JAJZWH01. The sequence continues at coordinate 9,077 of DAHXNJ010000006.1, forward strand.
TAAAACAAATACCAAACAAACAACAACAATTGCCAGAATTATTACCGCCATTAACATTACCGTTTATTATATCTTATATACTAGCAGTCGACTTAATTTATTATTTAGTTATTAATTAAAAGCATATAATGAAGCCATGGACAGAAACAATAATCGGCTGTCTTATTCTTATCGACCATCTCATAGCAGCCTTTATACAAACAACAAACCCAAAAAAAAGAAAAGTCATAAATTTTCTAAGTTTGTGGGTTTAGTTATAGGCTTAGTTTTTGTTTCTGGTATTATCTATAGCTTAAAATCTTTAGGTACAACAACTGTTAGCGTAGACAACGGTAATAACAATAACCAAACACAACCTAGTATGCTAGAGTCAAAGAATGTCGCTAACACCATAGCTGTTAATGAATGCAGCGGAAACAAGCTAACTAGAGATGTAGTAGTTGTAATAGCACTCAGGCATTTATGGGCATGTGACAAAACCAAAGCAGTGTTTAATTCGGCTGTGGTTACCGGTTATGATGGCAACCCATCAAACATTACTCCAATCGGTACCTTTCATATCTATAAGAAGTTTACAAACGTTTACTTAAGCGGACATGACGATTTAGGAAGCTGGGATGTTCATGTCAATTATTGGATGCCTTTCTTATTCAATAAGTATGGTGCTTATGGGCTCCATGATGCAACCTGGAGACAACCAAATGCTTTCGGTAATATACCACAAAGTTCTAAGAACGCCTCTCATGGCTGCGTTGAACTACCTCTAGCCACTGCCAAATGGCTATATGGTTGGTTAAGTGCAGGTTCAACCGTTACTATTAAAGCTACCTAATATATAGAGCACTTATTTACCTAAAAAAGACCCGGGCGTAATATCCCGGGTCGAATTAGGAAGCCTCACACTTCCTAATTTTCACATTATGCCTTTTTAAGCAAAATTACAATGATTTCTATTACATTTTTCGAGAAAGGTAAGCGTTACCTATTAAGCAGCATCGCCATAACAAAATATTATCTTCATCTTCTTTAATGCCAATTCTTTTACTCCATGAAATTGTAGTTTTAGTTATAGGCTTATTTAACTTAAGCATAAGAGGTGGTTGGTTTAAGTCGTGGCCATTAAACTCTTTATCGATCAATAAAGCTTGACATAATTTAGCTGGGCCATTACAGCAATTAATTATATCTTTTATTTTTCTGTTTTTAAGCATTATATCTTTACCGCTGATTGGCTCAATTGCTCTAATTAAAACAGCGCTTCCATTACCTTCCTCGCCAATGACTATATTTAGGCAATAATGCATTCCGTAAGTAAAATACACATATGCTATGCCGGCCGACTGAAACATAATAGAGTTTCTATTTGTTATGCCTCTAAAACTATGACTTGATTTATCTGTTTGATCATAAGCTTCAGTCTCAACTATTAATCCTGAAACCTTAATTCCGTCAATATACCTGATAAGCTCACAACCAATTAATCTATATGCCGCTTCATAGGCACTTATGTTACGTAACTGATCATATAATTCAGTAGAACCCATAAAACTATATTAAGCTAAAAATAAGGATATACTTAACAAATATGAAACAACTAGATAGACCACTGGCAGATATTCTAAGACCGAAATCTCTAGCTGAAATTATTGGCCAAGATGAACTTAGTGGTAAGGGATCCTTTCTAGATAAACTAGTTGAAACTAAAAAACCTATCAGTTTAATATTATGGGGACCACCTGGTAGCGGTAAAACATCTTTAGCAAGAATATTAGCACAAGAGTTAAAAGCAGATTTTATTGAGTTATCGGCAGTTAGCTCTTCCAAGAAAGACGTTTTAAAAGTCATAAATCAAGCTACTCTAACAAAAAGCCTCGGTACTGACACAATTTTATTCATAGATGAAATACACCGATTTAATAAGGCTCAACAAGACGCATTTCTTCCTTACGTTGAGAACGGAACGATTACATTAATTGGAGCTACGACTGAAAACCCAAGTTATGAAGTTATTGCCGCCCTATTAAGTAGATGTAGAATCTTGACCTTAAAACCTTTAAACACAAAAGATCTATCCATTGTTATATTAAAAGCTATTAAATTTTTAAACTTAAAGAAAGGCTTTATTGACCAAGAAACAATAGCTTTTTTAGCTTCATTAAGTGGAGGAGACGCTAGAAATGCATTAAATATCTTAGAGGTTGCTTATTATCTATCTAAAGATACGCCTATTACTAAAGAAATAATAGCTACTGCAGCACAAACTAAGGTCTCTTACCACGACAAACAGGGTGAATCTCACTATAACTTAATAAGTGCTCTTATTAAGAGTATGCGAGGAAGTAACGAGACAGCCAGTTTTTATTACTTAGCTAGACTTATTCAAAGTGGTGAAGATCCAAAATTTATCGCTAGAAGAATGGTTATTTTTGCTAGCGAAGATATCGGATTGGCCGCACCTGCCGCTATCAATATAGCAACCTCGACTTTTTTAGCTGTCGAAAGAATAGGAATGCCCGAGTGTGAATACGTCCTTTTTGAATGTGCCGCAGTATTAGCTAAATCTCCTAAATCCAGAGAGATAACTCAAGCCATGCAAAAAGCAAAGCAAACAGCGCTTAATACTTCCGATTTAGCAGTACCCTTACAGTTAAGAAATGCTACTAATGCCTACACTACAAGCCTTGGCTACTCAAAAGGCTATGACTGGCAAGCCAATTTTAAGCCAAAAAAAGGCTTCTTGCCGGAAGAGTTAAAAAATATAGATTTTTTTACTGATTAAATTGTGCTTTTAGGAAAGTTGTCGTTTTATTCCATGCATCATCTGCTGCTTCTTTGTTATAAGCATATGGATTTGAGTCGTTAAAGAATGCATGCCCACAGTCTGAATAAACCTGATAGCTAAAGTCTACCTTAGCTTCGTTCATCTTATTCTCTAATTCTGGTAACTTAGAGATTAATGCCTCGTCTTTTTCTCCATAGAATGCCATAACTGGAGCTTGAATTTTACTTAGTTCTTCTACACTTTGATCAGCATGACCATAGAATGGTACAGCTGCTAAAAGATTTGGTTCACTAACAGCTAAGTCGTAACTATATGTACCACCAAAACAAAATCCTAATATGGCAACTTTTTTGTTGGTCAAAGGATTGTTATATAGGTCATTAAAAATAGCTTCTAGAGACTTAACCGTATTAGTTGCAAAATCTGGTTCTTGTAATGGAGACATTAGCTCTCTCATTTTTGGCTGCACTTCATTTCTTTTCTCTGGATTAAATAAATCATGCTGCAATTGAGAACTAACTTTTTCTTCTATCCCTGTATGACTTAGAAGATCTGGAGCGTATACCAAGAAACCTTCTTTAGCAAATCTATCTGCTACTGATTTTATGTGATCATTAAGGCCCCATACTTCATGAATTACTATTAGTCCACCTAAGGGACTATCGCTTGGGCTCTCGCTAACATACACAGGTGTATCTTGAATGTTGATAATTTCTGTCATTAAAACCTCTTTTCTTGTTACTTAACTTATTATACTTAGTATAGTAATAAATATTCTTTATTTCACAGATAAATATTCTTACATTTTGTATATTACTGCTTCGTACTTAATTAAACCGAAGCATTTAAGAATCGGTTTCTACTTGTAAAAAAATATAACCTTAAAAATGATCTTAATCTCGTCTATTTTGTTTAAAGTTTTACATACAAAACATTAAGGATACATTTCTTAAAAATAGCTTAGATAATAAAATCTTACTCTAGGATTATTTTTTTAGCCGTTACACTGCCATTGCTATTCTTAGTCCCTGTAACTCGAACTGTTGCCCCATTAGTTATATTAGAACTGCTTATTTGGGATACCTGGGAGTAAGAGGTGCCACTGCCTACATAGACAGTTTCAGTACTGCCATTACCAAGTTTTATCGTTAAGCTTGAACCCGAATCGCTCAACACTGTTCCCGAGGAAGCAGCCGCCTTATTAGTAGCTAGAGCGTGGTGATGTTTACCTGCTTTGCCAGCATGAGCCCCTTTGTGATGAGAGCTTACCAGCATACCTCCCCCAAAACCTGCTCCAAAAGCTACTATGATGGCGATCAAGACTACTATTTTTTTTGACATTATTGTTCCTCCTTATAATTAATTATTCGTACTTTAAAGCATCAATCGGCTTTAACTTTGCTGCTCGTTGGGCCGGATAATATCCAAATACTATACCGATTAACATAGAGACACCAAAAGCTATGATAATAGACCACCATTGAGTAACAACAGTTACGGAATGGGTCAACGATAAGATCTTAATAATTCCCAACCCCAGCAGAATACCAGTTATGCCGCCAACTAGTGTTAAAGCCACTGCTTCATTTAAAAATTGCGAACCGATATCTTTTTTCTTAGCACCTACGGCTTTCCGTAAGCCTATTTCACGCGTTCTCTCAGTGACAGTTGTTAACATCATATTCATAATCCCAATACCGGCTACCAGTAAACTGATGCCGGCAATTGATCCTAATAAAACTGTCAGTGTTTGAGTCGTAGAAGACAAACTAGCAACTATACTGGATTGATTAACTAGCTGGAAATCAGCATTGGCTGGGTTCTTAATACCGTGAGCTGCCAGCAAGATATTAAAAGTTTCTTGTTCTACAAGGTTAATAGACTGGGGATTAGCTGCCGAAATACTAATACTAGTTAATGCTTGATTTTGACCAAATAAATATTGCTGAGCGGTTTTCAATGGGATATAGATATTATTATCTGGACTATTGGCACCAGTACCGCCCTTAATATTAGCCACGCCGATAACATTAAAGATTGTACCATTTATTTCAACTGTTTTTCCTACACCAGCATATGGACTTCCGAACAAAAGCTCACTGACTGCTGGCCCTAAGACGGCAACTCGTTGTAAATTATTGTCTTGTTGTTGAGTAAAAAAGCTACCATTATTAATCGTTACATTATGCACCTCCGTATAGATAGGATTAGCGCCGATAACATTAGTATTGGTATTACTAGATCTATAAGTAATCTGAAAATGGCGAGCAAGTTCCGGAGAAACTCCGCTAACATACTGCAATTGTTTTTGAAGCAGGGAAGCATCACTCATAGTGAGGGTTTGAGCCGTGCCAATTCCTTGACTAACTGCACCTGTTGCCGATCCGGGGATAACCACAATAAGGTTTGATCCGAGGGCACTTATATTTTGGGTAACAGCTGCTGTTGCTCCTTCACCGACGGCAATTAAAACAATTACTGCTGCGATACCAATAACAATACCTAAAATAGTCAAGGCTGACCGAGCCTTGTTCATAAACAAAGTAAAAGATGTTTCTTGTAATAAGTCTAAGTACCTCATCTTAGCTAACGTCTCTTTGAGGCTTATCTTTATTGACCTGATCAGAAATTAATTTACCGTCTTGAATATGAATAATCCGTGAGGCATTACTAGCAACGTTTAAGTCATGGGTGATTAAAACGATAGTTCTACCTTGACGGTTTAGTCTTAAAAACGTATCAATCACAATTCTACCGGTGGACTGGTCTAAATTACCAGTTGGTTCATCGGCCAAGATAATACTGGGATTATTTACTAATGCTCGTGCAATGGCTACGCGTTGCATTTGTCCTCCAGATAGTTGATTAGATCGATTCTGAAGCTTAGATAATGACAGGCCAGCGGCCTCAACCACTGAGTTAATTCGATCCTTACGATCTCTTGGGGATAAGCTAGATGAATAGATCAAAGGCAATCTAACATTTCTCTCTACCGTAGCTCGAGGTAAAAGATTGAAAGACTGAAAAACGAATCCAATTTTAGTATTTCTTATCGTTGCCAGGTCATCATCTTTAAGATCAGAGACCAATTCTCCGTCCAGAGTATAAGAACCACTAGTGGGTGTATCTAACGCCCCGAGTATATTCATTAATGTAGTTTTTCCAGAACCAGAGGGTCCAACAATGGCTACAAACTCTCCTTGATTTATCTCAAAAGAAACATCAGATAAGACAGTAACTTGGTTCTCTCCGCTACCATAAGTTTTTATTAACTTATGCGCGGTTATGATCGGCCCAGAGTTATCACGATTAGCCTTTGCACGGACTATCGATTCATTACTGGTGACCATTATGGCTTACCCGCACGAGCTTTAGCTCCTCCACGGCCACCACCCCCTCCTCCGCCATTAAGCTTCAACAGGTTGCCACCACTAGCTAAACTTAAAGATTTAGAAGGTTTGTTAGAAATTGTCTGGGTAATGACTAATTCTCCGACCTTAAGTCCACTAGTCACTTCAGTTCCATTATTGGTCACTATGCCAGTTTGAATATTAACGTTAACTGGTTTACCTTTTTCCAGTAGCTGAACATATTGTTGGCCACTAGTACTAGTCTTGACAGCCGTACTGGGTACGCTTATAACATTATTCTTAGCTTCAGTTGTAATATTGGCAGTAACACTCATACCGCTCTTAAGTTGTGGATTGGATGTGCTCGGCGTAACGACAATATTATAGGTTACTACACCTTGAGTCACGGTTCCGATTGAATTAACCGAAGCTACGGTACCGGTCAAACTTAGACCAGGAACAGCGTTAAAGTTCAATTGAACAGTTTGTCCTGGCTGAACCTTGACTGCATCTACCTCGTTTAAGGTTATAGAAGCTTCCAGGCTAGAAGGGTTCACTATTAACATTTCAGGATTATTAGCTGCAGCTGCACTACCAGCCGAACCTGATACATATTGTCCAGGAGAGATATTGACACTGACTAATAAGCCATTAATAGGAGCAGTAATATTTGTATCAGCTATAGTTGTTAATTGCACTGAATAAGCGGCCCAATCAGCCTGTTCGGTTGCCTGATCAGCAGTTAATGCTAGCTGGGCAGTATTTAATTGTTGCCTAGCGACAGTTTGCTGTTGTTCTGCTGTAGCCAGGGATTGTTGCTGAGAAGGCGTAGCAGTTGGCAATTGATCAGTAGCTACGGTTGAATTATCATTATTTAAATTATTTTCATCTTGAATAATCAAAGTATTGTCGTTAGAAATCGCTTGTTTATCTTGTAGATAGGTGGCATATAACTTATCAGCTGTAGCCGTTAGACTATTATTTTGAATATTAAAAAGTGGTTCACCTGCCGTAACCATCTGTCCTGATTGGACGTTGATATTCAACACCGTACCACTAACTTGCGAATTAACCACTGACGACTGAGCATAAGTTAAGTTGCCGGTGCCAGAAACATCATTAATAAGAGTTCCCTGCTGGACTGGATGAGTAATGTAGGTGTACTTAACTGGTTGAGGGCTAAAGGCCGTATAGGCACCGACGCCAACAATAACAACAACAAAGCCGGCAATCAGTAAAACTCGATGTTTTGCTGCTACAGTAATTGCTCTTTTTATTAACTCCATTTCGCTTCCTATATATTAAGTAAGAATATGCTTGATTCAATTTATATTTAATATCTAAATATGCAATATGTCATGGTAGTCTGTATAAAGGCTGAAGAGTTTTTATAACTGAATATAAACCAATCCAACCAGTTGAATATAGTTAAGAACAAAAGTTTTAGACTTAAAATACCTAACTCTTATTAATATACAAAATAAAAATAATATAAAACATAGCTATTTATTCACAATAAGTCTAGCTAAATATAACGCTTTTCGTTATAATTTTGCCCTGTAATGGGGATTGGCCAAGCGGTAAGGCACTGGGTTCTGGTCCCAGGATCGGGGGTTCGAATCCCTCATCCCCAGCCA
>DAHXNJ010000007.1 GCA_027365445.1 Candidatus Saccharimonadota bacterium
AAAACCAATATGTTGGCGATTTTGAGATATAATGGTGGTCTAAGTTCCGCTAGCTATTAACAGCCAGCGTTTATCATGGCCATAGCATTGATGGAAAAATGCCAACCATAATAAAGTGAAGCGATTTTGTAAGCGGTAGTCTCAATTGGTGCTGTTACCGCAGCACTTTGATCCTCGTTAGCTGCATTTGCATCGGCACAAATAGCGGTTTCTACTTGGGATTTTGTTGGATTATAGCCAAGTTTCATGACCGTTGGTTCGGTTGCAGCCAAAGCATTCCAGGCCTGTATATTCAAACTTCCATCGGCACATTGGATAGGTGAAGGGTTACCGTTAGTTGCATAAGAAAGAGGCGAGTTACATTCAGGAATTTTTGGTGGAAGTGTAGCAGGATTAAGTATAGCAAAAGACGTGGTAGTGGTCGTAGTTGAGGTTGAAGTTTTAGGTGAAGTTACAGGAAGTGCCGAACTCTGAAATTGAAGAAAAATAAAATAGCCAATTGCTAGAACGACAATTGAAGAAAAGGCAATAATGGAAAATAGTGTACTGGCTGATCCTTGGTAGTTTTTAACAAAAAGCTTTGACATATATCTGTTTTATTTTAACATGACCAGCGTTTAATAATTAGTATTAACAGTTTAGGCCACCTACCATGTGATGTCGTAAAGGTCGTGAGATACTACGAGAATGCCTCCTCACTAATTGGGGTATGGTAAAATTGTCTTAGTTAATCTAAAACAAAAACATGACTAATAAAAAACTAACTGATGAAGTAATTAATGAACGTATGGTTGAGCTTCGTAATCTTCGAAGACTACATGCTAACGATCGTAAACAGATCATTGAATTAAAAGCTGACAACAAACAGCTAAAACAAATGTTATTAGATCAGAAGCTTTACTTCGAATCGATCATTGAATCTCAGAATGCCCGTATAACTGAACTTGAAACAATGGTATTTGGCCGTAAGGGTAAGCCTAGATCCGGTGGTAACCAGAACAAGCTAGCTAAAATACCCAGGAACAAAGATTCCTACCGCAGACCCTTGCCGCCAGCTTCAGCAGTAACAACTGAAGAGCATTACAGTATTAATGCTTGTAAGCATTGTTCCAGCCAACTTACAGATAAAACAGAGTACACCAAATACGTTGAAGATATTGTAATTGCAGCCCTAGACAATATATCTAAGTTTAGAACAGTAGAGAAACAAACTATTGAACGAGGATACTGTGTAAGTTGCGGTAAATACTCTAGCGCTAAAGACTTAAGGGGCAATTATGTTACTCTTGGCCCTAATGTACGTAACTTAGTCTGCTACCTAATTACACTCAGGGATCATAGCTACTCCCAAGTAGTTAATTTACTATGGGATTTATACGGATTTAAGATCACCGAGGGAGAGATAACTAATATTCTAGATACTAGGAGGTTACAGTTACTACCAGAGTACGAAAGACTAAAAGATAGCATTAGGGCAGGACCAGCCATGCATATGGATGAATCCCGGTGGAGAATTCAATCCGAAGGATCAGGCTATGCCTGGTCAATGAGCAGCACAACTTCTACTGATGTAGTCTTTAAGTTAGCCGACTCTAGGGGCATTGGTAATGCCAAAGAATTACTTGGAGATAACTACCAAGGTATTGGCATTACTGATCGTTATTCAGCTTACAAGAATCTATTCTGTTTACATCAGATCTGCTGGGCTCATATTCAAAGAACAGCTAAAGATTTAACTCATCTTGAATTCTTAGAAGAAGCTAAACTAACTCATGTCATCAATTTCTACAACCAACTGGCAACAATCTACTCTGCTATTAGGGATTACCAGAGTGAACCATTCAATGAAGTTAACCGGGGAGTGCAGGCTAACAAGCTACTGGAACAAACCAAAACACTCTGTATGCCTCATAAACTTGACCCCAAGAAGCTAACTAGTCTAAAACTAGGTATTCTAGACTACCAAGATTGTTTATTCATCTGCCTAAAAGTAAACGATATACCCGCAGATAACAACCGAGCTGAACGAGATATTAAACAACTGGTCATTAAACGTAGGAAGTCCTTAGGTAGTAAAACTACCAAAGGCGCAAGAACATTAGAGGTATTAATGTCTGTTTGCGTAAGCCTATACAAGCGAGACAGAGATAACTTCTTTTTAAACTTTCATAACCTAACAGCCTAAGCTATTCCCCAATTAGTGAGCAGGCATGGGTGTGTGTATTGCAAAAAGTATTAAAATCTATTATAATTAGTTAAATTATGAAAAATTCTCTCAACGATAAAAATAGTTTTCTATCTCCTTTCAGCGATCTTGATGAGAATAATTATTCTAGTGTGGATATGATATACAACATTGGAAGAATAGAAGGGAAGAACTTTAGGGGTTTTGATGCTATAGATTTAATTACGAATGATAGGGTTTATATCACAAAAGACTCAAATCTTCAGATAGAAAATGATATAAGACAAAAAATAGGAAGCAAGGCAGTATTAGAGTTAAAAGAACAAAATGGAGCATATGGCCTATATAAAGTTCCACTAGGAGCAAGGTTATTAACTAGAACATTAGAAATATCACCTTACAATATAGAGTATATGGAAATGCTTCGTACCAGAGCATCAGAATTTTTACGAAAGCTTAATAGTTTAGATGAACATGCTTTTGGTATAACTATTGAGCATTTAGCTATTGCACATAATGGTCTTGATGATGGACCCGATGATACATATCTTACGGTTGTTCCACCTATCGGCAGTGTAATTTAGGATTAAAATGACTAATAAGACTATTGATTTTAAAGAAGAGTTAAGGCCGATTGAGCTCTATGAACCTGATTTAATGGCCGATAAAATGCCTACTAGGGACGGCGTGATTGATAGCATTCATTTACCAGCTATAGCTGCTGGCAGAATAGCTGTTGTTATGGAGACTGAAATGGAAATATTGGGTCCAAGTACGAGGGTATTGGTCGATCCTATTAAGAAGATTGAACGTCGTCGGTCAGCCCACGAAGTTGGTTTTGGTGCACTAGAATACGATGGAATATCTGAATCAACCAAGGGTAGAAGATTAAAAATGCCGATTGCTTTGAAACCCATAATTAAGATAGATAGAGCACTTAATGAGTTTAGCGGCTATTTAAGCCTATCTAACTTAGGTGTTGCTACATTTAAACCAATAGGAGTATTTCCTTCTAGAAAAGGTGATCAATTTATAGTCGTAACCAAGAAACGAAATGATCTTACTAGCCTTGACAGGGATAGATGGGTTATTGGTCGCAAAGTAGTGGACGAGTCAACATCTGAAGTAACACAACGCAATAATGAAACTGTAACAGCCATAGCCGAATTAATGGGTTATCTACATTCTAACGGAGTTTTTCACCCTGATGGACAAATTAAAAATTATGCTAAAACGCCTAATGGTAAAATTGGCGCTATTGATACTGAGAACCTTATTATAGCTGATCAAAATGATGGCAATTATCCAGACTATGCTTGGTATGATATTGAGAAGTTGGTTAAGTCGCTAACAATAAGTACTCAAGATAAAGATGATGTTGATGTTTTTGGAGTAGGTATGTTTTATGGACTATCATTAACATCCTTACGTGAATCAGTAGAAGAGTTAATCATTGTACCTTATTTAGATCAACTAGCTATGGAGATAAAACAAAAAGACTCAAATTCAGCGCTTTATATCAGTAAATTATACGAAGTTGTGTATAGTAGGTTCTTTGATGATTCTAGTTGGCCAGAGCACTTTATAAAATCTAGCCGCAGGTATTAAATAGCTAATAACGCACAATAATCTTGGCTTTCAACTCTTGACAGATATTTTGGCAGTCCGCTATAGTGAGTGCTGATAGTTAGCACTCCAGTATCATTAGTGCTAGCCGAATAAATAAAGTTTAAGAAGGAGTGTAGTTAATGAGCACAACCCTACAACCGTTAGCCGACTATATAGTCGCCCAGGCAGAAGAGGCAGCTACAAAAACTGCCAGTGGATTATATCTACCTGATAACGCTGCAGAGAAACCTAAAACCGCTAAAGTCATTGCCGTTGGTAAGGATGCTAAGCAGGTAAAGGCCGGAGACAGAATAGTATATAAGAGCTACAGTACAACAGAAGTTAAAGTTGGTAGTGAAGAATATATATTAGTTAAAGAAGAAGATATTTTAGCGACAGTTAAATAAGGGAGATTAAAATGGCTAAAAAAGTATTTTATGATGATGATGCCAGAAGAAGAGTTTTAGCTGGTGCAGAGATTTTATATAACGCAGTTAAAACAACCATGGGTCCAAGAGGACGTAATGTTGTTATTAGTAAGTCTTATGGTAATCCAACCGTTACTCATGATGGTGTCACGGTAGCTAAGGGTGTTGAACTATCTGATGTCGATGATGAGACGCTTGGTCAAAAGGTTGGCGCTGAATTAATTAAGCAGGCAGCAAGCAAAATGAACGATGTTGCAGGCGATGGAACAACAACCGTTACTGTTTTGACTTATCACATATTAAATGAGGCTAATAAGTTAATTGCTGCAGGCCATAATCCAATGCTATTAAGAAAAGGCTTAGAGTCGGCAGCACAGGCTGTTATAAGTAAGCTTAATACGATGGCTGAAGATATTGAAGGCAAGAAGAGCAGGGTCGCCGAAGTTGCGACTATTTCTGCCGGCGATGGTGATATTGGAGCTTTAATTGCCGATGTCATGGAAGCAGTAGGAAAAGATGGTGTTGTTACGGTTGAAGAAGGTCAAGGGTTATCGCTAGAAAAAGAAGTAGTCGAAGGTTTTACCTTTGATAGAGGTTTTGTTAGTGCCTATATGGTAACTGATACTACTCGTATGGAAGCGGTATATGACAAACCTGCAATTGTTATTACAGATAAGAAAATAGGTTCAATTCAGGAATTCCTTCCATTGCTTGAGAAGTTAGCTCAAAGTGGTAAAAAAGATCTTGTATTAATAGCCGAAGACGTTGAAGGTGAAGCCTTGGGAACTCTTGTTTTAAACAGGCTTAAGGGAGTGTTTAATACTGTTGCTATTAAAGCACCGGCTTTTGGAGATAGAAGAAAGGATATTTTAAATGATATCGCTATTCTTACTGGAGCTGAGGTAATAACTGAAGATCGAGGAATGACTTTTGAAAACGTAGAACTTGATGTTGTCGGAACGGCACGAAAGGTTATTGTTACTAAAGACGACACGACTATTATCGAAGGCAATGGTAATGTATCCGAGGTAAGCGCTAGAATTAAACAAATTAATAGTCAGATCGATCAATCAAGTAGTGAATATGACCGAGAAAATCTGGAAAAGAGAAGAGCAGCCTTAAGTGGTAAAGTAGCAGTCATTAAAGTAGGAGGCGCTACCGAAACCGAAATTGAAGAGAAGAAGTTCCGTGTTGACGACGCTGTCGCTGCTGTAAAAGCAGCCTTAGGAGATGGAATAGTTCCTGGTGGAGGCGTAACGCTAATAAATCTCCAGTCTGCAGTAACAACTGACCCTAAGGATGATGATTCTGTTAACGCTGGTAAACAGATATTGCTAAGAAGTCTTGAGCAACCCTTTAGAATTTTACTAAGTAATGCTGGACTTAATCCTGATGAATGGCTACCTAAAGTAAAGGCCGGAAAAGCAGGTTATGGAATAAACGTTAACTCTCCTCTAGAATTAGTAGATCTTAAAGCTGCTGGAATTATCGATCCAGCAAGGGTGACAAGAGAAGTATTGCAAAATGCTAGTAGTATTAGCGGTACGGCTATGACTATGGGTGCATTAGTTGTCGATGTCCCTGAGCCTAAGAGCGCAATGCCTGCAGCCCCAGACATGGGCGGTATGGGTATGATGTAGGCTAAGCCTAGATAGCAAATAGGAGCTTACTTATAAAGCTCCTATTTTAATTTACGACCTATTTTTTCTTTTAACTGGGATGAGTAAAATAGTTTATTTCATTTACTACATCTAGAAGAGCTTGAGCTTTAGTTTTTTCATCGCTAATTTGTTGAGCAGCTTCATAGGCTGTTTTAATTAAAGACTGGTCATCACTAGCCTGGATCATCATCATAGTTGTTCTAAACTTTTCTTCTGGTGTTTGATCTAGGTGTCCTACTATAGGTGTTAATTGACTTAAAGCTTGTTGTTTTATATCTAATAAATCTGAACCTTCACCGTCTGTTGATACTAGTGGAGCCGATGTTTGTGCATTCTCAGCAATATCGGTTGTAACACTTTGCGTTTGATCATTGTCATCTTTTTGGCTATCGTCATCTGACGCTGCTGGAGATGACTGGCTATCGTCATCATTTTGTGTGTTTTGATTTTGTGTCCAGTCTTGATTTTGATCAGACTGAGCTAATACAGCTTGTTCGTTAAGAGTTTGCTGCTCATCTTGGTGCCCAAACATTAATTTCCCCCCTACCATATGCTTATACTGCTTTAGGTTATACTATAATTAGTAGATAATCAATGGTTTAGAAAGATAGGAACATTATGTTAGATGATCTGGCGTATATTAATCAGGTAGATAAAAGTGGTGCTTTGGACATCGCCTTAAAGGAGTCGGATCAGTTATTGCACGATTTTAACTTTGCATATAATGGCGGTGTTGTTAAAAACGTTGTTTATGCTGCTATGGGAGGTTCGGCTTTAGCGGCCGCACTAAGTGAAACTTGGCCGGGATACAATGTTCCGTTTGAAATTGTAAGAGATTATGTTTTGCCAAATTATGTTTCGAGCGAAACGTTATGTATTATTTCAAGCTATTCAGGAAATACGGAAGAGACGCTAAGCGCCTTAGAAGATGCTGAAAAGAAACAAGCTCAGATTGTTATTATTACTGGTGGTGGTAAGTTAAAAGAAATAGCCGAAGAGAAAAAATATCCACTACTTATCCTGCCTGCTGCCAAACAACCTAGATATGCAGTCTTTTATAACCTTAGGGCATTATTAGAGGTGATAGTAGCGACGGGTATTTCAACCCTTTCCAACCTTGATCAATTACAAACAGTGTCTGAATTCTTAAGGAAAGAGGCTAATAATTGGCAGGAGATAATACCCGTTCGGGATAATCTAGCCAAACAAATTGCCTTAGACTGTATTGGTAAGTCAGTTGTTATATATGCTGGCCCTAAGTTAAAGCCCTCAGCTTATAAATGGAAGATTAGCTTTAATGAGAACGCTAAGCATATCGCTTGGACGGGCACCTATTCTGAATTTAATCATAATGAATTTATAGGATGGAGTGAACAGCCAGTCGATAAGCCTTATTGTGTTATTGATTTAAGATCAGACCTAGAGGATAAAAGGATACAAAAGAGATTTGAGTTAAGCGATAAGCTTCTTAGTGGTCGCCGGCCAGCTGCTATAAGGGTAGACCTTAGAGGGAAGACTATAGTTGAGCAATTACTATACGCTGTAGTTTTAGGAGATTTTGTCACACTGTATACTGCAATTGCAGGAGGAATTAATCCGGAACCTGTAGAATTAGTAGAGCGGTTTAAAAAATTATTAACCAGCCAAGAATAATATAAAACTATAATGAATAAAATGCTGCGCACAAAGGTTTTCACTGATCTAAATATAGTTTTAGCGATTGGTTTTTTTACTAGTTTTCTTCTTTATGCCTATTCTGTTGTTTTAAATCACGGATTTTATTTTAGCTTTCTGGTATTTAACTTATTTCTTGCATTAATACCGTTGATAGTATCATCGCGTTTAGTTTATGTGTTAAAACGAAAACGTTGGTCTGCTTGGGAGTCGTTGGCTACTACATTAATATGGATAATATTTTTACCTAATAGCTTCTATATGATTAGTGACTATATTCATTTACAGTACATATCTTCGTCAACCATTTTGTATAATGTCATTTTATTTTCTTCGTTTATTTATTTAGCGGTTTTTATGGGCCTAGTCAGTTTATACCAAGTTCACAGTGAACTTCGCAGTAGGGTAAAGCCTAAAGTCGCCGCTGTTTTAGTTGCCGCTATTATATTTGGCTGCTGTTTTGCTATATATCTAGGTAGAGATTTGCGATGGAATAGCTGGGACATAGTGGTACATCCGGCTGGTTTGCTTTTTGATATCTCGAACCTAATATTAAAGCCGCAGACTTATCCAAGTATGGTTAGGACTATGCTTAGTTTTTTTGTTGCTTTAGGTTCCGCGTATCTAATTACTTGGCATGCTTCTCGGTTATTGTGGCATAAGGGCGTTAAAGACTTAGCAGCACACATGCGACGCAAGCAGGATTATTAACACCTCTGATATACTAGATTGCATAATGCAAGAAGATTTGCTACAGGCTATTGCCAATGCTGCGTCAAAATATACACATGACTTACCAGATATTGAGTTGAGTTTTGTCGATGAATTAAAGGGTGACTATTCAACCAATATAGCACTAAAGCTAGCGGCTAAAACAAAAAAGAATCCGAGAGAGCTGGCACAGATAATTGCAGGAGATATAAAAGTAGAGCTGGGCACGAGACTAGAGTCGGTAACTGTGGCTGGTCCTGGATTTATAAATATTATCTTAAGTGATGAAGAATTAATGGGATTAATAAATAGTAAGCCTAAACTGCCACTAGCTGGTCAGGTTATTGTGGTTGAATATTCTGACCCTAATCCTTTTAAGCTTTTACATGCCGGTCATTTATATACTTCAATCGTTGGCGATGCTATTGCTAATCTCCTATCGGCTTCTGGTGCATTAGTTTATCGAGTTAATTATGGTGGGGACGTTGGCTTGCATGTAGGTAAAACCATCTGGGCCATGATTCAAGAACTTGATGGTGAGTTCCCCGAAAAATTAACAAGCATTAAGAAAAATGAGCGAAGTGCTTGGATGAGCCATGCGTATGTATTAGGAACAGATGCTTATGAAAAAGATGAGCAAGCTAAGACAGAGATTATTGAATATAACAAGAAAGTCTACGCTATTCACCAAAACAAAGACTACAACTCTCCTTTGGCACAAATATATTGGACTACTAGAGAGTGGAGTTATGAAGCTCTTGATGACTTCTATCAAAAACTAAACATAAAATTTGATAAATATTATCCGGAGAGCGAGGCTATGCCAATTGGAATGGATATAGTTTCTAAACAGTTAGATGCTGGTGTGTTCACGAAAAGCGAAGGGGCGATCGTATTTAAAGGTGAGGACTTTGGTTTACATACTAGGGTATTTATAAATAGTCATGGCTTGCCAACCTATGAGGCTAAAGAGCTTGGTTTGTTTCAATTAAAGCTGCGAGATTATAAATATGATCGATCAATAGTTATTACCGGTAACGAACAAGAACAATATATGAAGGTTGTATTAAAAGCCTTAGAGCAATTCATGCCTGAATTAGCTGATAAAAACGAATACCTAGGTCATGGAATGGTTCGCTTGAGTGGTGGAAAAAAGATGAGCAGCCGATTAGGAAATATCTTGACCGCTGAAGACGTCATTGTCTCAGCCGAAAAAGCAACTAAAGAAGTTAGCGGTAAGTATGATGAGAGAGTAGTTTTAGCGGCGATAAAGTACTCTATGTTAAAGCAAAGAATGGGCGGAGATATAATCTATGATCCGGAAGAGTCGGTTAGTGTTTTAGGAAATAGTGGACCATATTTACAATACTCATACGCAAGAGCAAAAAGCATTATGGCTAAGATTGATAAGATAAGCAAGATAGATGAAAACATTAGTTTTGAGGCTGGAGAAAGGACATTGGTTAATAAATTAGCTCGCTATAATCGGGTAGTTGAGCAAACTGCAGCTGAATTAAGCCCTAATATACTTTGTACTTATTTGTATGAATTAGCACAGGAATTTAGTCGTTTTTATGAGAAAAATAGAGTGATTGGCGATAAGCGAGAAAACATTAGGTTAATGCTTATTTCAATATATGCCGATCGACTTAAGGGTGGATTGGAGCTATTAGGCATAGCTAGCCCAGAAAGATTATAGTAGATGAACGACTCGGAATATAAATCAAAGCTAAGCGAAGAACAATATGGTGTGTTAAGAGAGAAGGCAACAGAACCACCATTTAGTGGTAAATTACTAAATAATCATAAAACCGGTGATTATCGCTGTGCTGCCTGTAATCAGGTGGTATTTGATAGCTCGACTAAATTCGAGAGTGGAAGCGGTTGGCCAAGTTTTTATCAGCCTAAGAATGTAAAAGCCATAAGACTTGTAGACGATAATTCAGACGGAATGCGTAGAACTGAAGTCGTTTGTGCTAATTGTGGGAGTCATTTAGGTCATGTCTTTGCTGATGCCTATGATCAACCGGGTGGACAGAGGTTTTGTATTAATTCTTTAGCATTAGATTTTAAAGAAAAAACAGTGAATTAAACACTATATCTAAAAGGTCACCTCGTTAGTGATTAAGAACTTTTCAAGTTTACTTGACTGCTATAATTTCAAGAAGTAGTTTTTAGATATGATTATACTTCGGCGCATAAATCATAGTTAGTTTATGGTATAAACGGCTTTATTGTTGCTATTGTATAGCGAGAAACTAGTACATTTTAAGCTATTGGAGGAGATAGTTCCACTGACAGATATAGTATCTCCACACCCCTTTGGAGATACTGAATAGTGATACATAGAATTGCTTAGAGCGTTAGCTAGAGTTAAACTACTTTGGCCTGGCTGCATTAGCCAATTTTCAAGCGATAATTTAGTTGCTGGATAGCTATTATTTGTAGCCATGTATTCATTTAAAAAGCCAGTGATTTGTTGGATGTTGGCTTGACCGGTGCTATTAGAAGTGAATGTTTGATTATTTAGGCTAGATTGCGTCGTATTGCTATGTATTGGATTATTAAGTTTAGTACCAAGACTATGACCTAACGTAATTATTAGAAAAGCACTAATGCCGATAAATAATCCAATAATTGCTAGATATATGAAAGGTAGAGCGTAATTGAGCCAATGGGTCTTAGCTTCAGATTGATTGTTCTCTATCTGCTTAAGTTGTGAGTAACGCCCGACTAATTGAGCCGAAAAAATAGGCCCCATTAATAGTAGTCCTCCAGAAAACAAAACTGTACTTAGGTAGGTTGCCAACATTTCAAAGGTATGATTTTTAGTTAAGCTAATACTTTTTTTGAGTGACTCAATAGGACCAAGCTGCTCATCGAACATAATAATGAAGGCCAGGTAGGATCTAGAAATAAAAATAATTCCAGGAATAATCAATAGGATCAATCCAATACAAGCTATTATCGTAAAAACGATTTCAAGTACAAATACTGAAACAATTTTCTTTAGACTACCAGCCAGACTAGAGCCGAAAGATTTAGTTTCGCCGTTAAAACTTGCAGCAGCTATATATGAAATTAGGCCAATAATAATTGAGCCTATCAAGACGTCTATAATTGTCGCCAACAAGCCATACAACAAAAAACTACCACTACTTAATTTAGGAGACGCATGATGCAAAGAACTGCTAATAATAAGTAAACTTACCGCGTAAACAATAATTATTATTAAGAAGATAAAAACAGAACTTAAAAGTGCGCTAATTGGGTTAGTTAGTAAAATTCTAGACAATCCTTGGCTAAGGTTTACGAAGGGGTTAGAAGAATAGATAGGACCATCATGATTTGGGCTGGAATTATTATCATTAGAGGAATTTGAAATAACGCTATTAAAGACTTGTGGTTGTGTGTTAGCGATAGCTGGAGTGCTTGTTGTTGTGGTAAGTGGCTGGGTGGATTGTATATCATTAGAAGAAAAAGACTGAGGCGTGGGATTTAATGTAGGTTGGTTCATGTTAGCTAGCTCGACGTCAGAAATTCTTAGTGGTTGAGGTGTTGGAGGGGGGGTATCGACGGCTTGATTAGGGTCTTGGCTATCATTTGGAGCTTCATTACTTTTAATGGTATTTATTTCTTGAATAAAACTATCTGATGGTGAAATTATAGTTTTATGTTCCATTGGTTGAGGTGCTTGTTGGGGTGGTGTTTCTTTGTTTTGATTTTCTTCCATTATCTTATAATAACACTTATGTTTATTTTGCAACACCTTATATATAAAGATTAAAAAAGCTTAAGGTATCTTTAATAAAATAAATAAGCTATAGGGCTTAGATAGGATAGGTATTTATTTTAAAGATGCTAATAGATGATATAGCTTTATTTGTAGCAAAACCTTAAGAAGGATATTTTATGCCCCAAGCAGCCATTTGTTTCAAGATGGGTAATAAATCTAATCCCTTCTTAGTTAACCTATATTTACTATCCTCTCGATTGGAAGAGATAATGCCGTGTTTTTCTAGGTCATCTAGTCTTTGAGACAAAGTCCTAGGATTAATGTTACCAACCGACCTTTCTAGCTCACAAAAACGTTGAGGGCCACTTATTAAGTCTCTCAAGATTAAGGCTGTCCATTTCTGTCCTAAAATTGCCATAGCACTAGCAATACAGCCTACTTTTGGTTCAATCGATAAATCGACTTGATTTAATGATGGTATATTTTGTATAGTATCCATGGTACTATATATAGTATAGCAAATAATAAAGGAGATAAAAAATATATGAAATTAGCTGTAATTGTAGGATCGACTAGACCAAATAGGCAGACATTAAAACAGGCAAAATGGGTAGTAAACAATGCTAAGCTAATCGACGGTATTGAGGCAGAACTTGTAGATTTAGCCGATTACCCAATGCCTTTTTTTGATGAACCTATGAGTCCAAGATATAACCCGAACCGGGAGATAGATCCAGCAGTTCAAAAATGGCTTACTGCATTAAATGGCTTTGAAGCTTATGTATTTGTAACCCCCGAATATAATCATTCAATAACAGCTGTGTTAAAAAACTCTTTAGACTATGTTACGACTGAATTAAATCGTAAACCTTCAGCTATTGTTAGTCACGGAAGTGTTGGTGGTGCAAGGGCGGCTGTAGCTTTAAGAGAAATATTAGCAGAGAGTAGATCGGTGGTAATTCCCAATGTAGTAGCTTTCTTAGGCTTAATGGACGGTGTTGATGATGACGGTAATGCAAGCGAAGCGGTTAAGGCAAATCCATACGGACCTGAAGCAGCTCTAAAAGGCACTCTCAGTGAACTTAAGTGGTATAGTGATGCATTAACTAAAGCTCGAACTCAAGATAGCTAATAGATATATTCTGGTAGTATAGGTAAATCTCGGTTTATGGTTATATAATGGCTGGAATGGACCGAGATTTATTAAATGAGATACCGTCAAAATTGTTATGGATCGATCTGGAAATGACCGGCCTAGATGTCGATAGTGACGTAATTATAGAAATAGCGGCAGAAGTGACTGATCTTAATTTCACGACACTTGCTTCTTATGAAGCTTGTGTTAGTCAGCCAGATGAAGTTCTTGGCAGAATGAGCCAATGGGCAATGGAGCATCATTCAAGTAGTGGACTTATCGATCGTATTAAGCAACACGGAAAACCAGACAATGATGTTCAACATGAACTTATCGGGTTTATTAATGCTCAATTTAATGGAAAACCAGCAATTCTTGGCGGTAATAGCATCTATAATGATCGTAGCTTTATTAAAAAATGGTGGCCTGATGTCGATAAGTTACTGCACTACCGAATGGTAGATGTTTCATCATTTAAGATAATTATGCAGGCAAAGTACTCGGTAATGTATGAAAAAAAAGAAGTACACCGAGCTTTTGACGATATTCAGGCTTCTATTGCAGAGTTGCAATACTATCTTGAGTGGCTAAAGAGTAATGCTTAAATTAGAAGAAAATCAACGAATAATAAAATACTTATCTTCGTTAAAAAAAACGGAAATAAGCTATCCTCATACAAAGACATTAGCAGTATATAGTGTGGATAATATAGCTTTTGCGTACCTAGAGACTAGTAAGGATATATTAAGGATAAGTTTGCGTTCTGATCGTGAGCTATCAAAGTTATTACGCGAAAAATATGAGGAAGTTTTACCTGGTCAAAAACTTAACCCTAGTATCTGGAACACGATTATAGTCAGTGGCCAGTTGAGCGTTGACGATATTCAGGCTCTGATTGATCACAGCTATGATTTAGCAATCAAATCTAGCCAACTGACGAACTAAACATCTGTTGAAGTAAGGTAGTGTCTTTATAGTCTTTACTTAAAATGCTACGTATTATAGGAGATTTATTTAAGGTATAGGCATTAGAGAGGTCATTTTTGTATACGTTTAGTTGCTTAGAAATTATTGTTCCATATACGTTATCGAAGTTACTGGTTTGTTCGTTTTGGCTTAATTGATTAGCTATGGTTGGTGAAGGGATGATTGTAGCTAGGTTTATCTTGTGGCCGTTGGCAGTTAGGAGTTTTTCGAGATTGTTTTGATCGGTAGTAACAGATGCTAGTGCAGTATATGAAAAGTTTAAATAGGTTTGGCTACTTGCTTGTTGGCTTCCGGTAGAGCTAATGCTGATTAGTTCTTGTTGCTGGATCACTACTTGAGTAAGACTAGGTAAATCTAGTGCCTTGCCATTATTAAACAAGGACTTTATACCAACTATAATCAGTATTATAAATAATAATCCAACCACAATCATTAATAGGCGTATAGATTTTGGTGAACCAGAACGGAAAAAAGAAAAAGGAGATCTCTTTGGGGTAGTGGGCGTATTTAAAAAAGAGTAAGGATCACTTGATGGAGAAGTTGGCGTAGGTTGAGGATAACCACTAGGTTGCATGACATCTATTTAACCATATACTTTAACCCTTATGCTAAATTTTTTATTTTAAAGACTAGATAATACTAATTTAACTAAAGATTAAGACTTATTTTATTACTCGATGCTTTGATTTATTTAAGGGCTTATGTAGTTTGGTTGAATAGCTATAAAAATGCGACTATACTAAATCTTAATGGGGGAGTTATTGTCGACATACGAAGCTGTATTTAGCCCCGATTATTGGTCACCCATACCTGCACCAATTGAATCTAAGTGTAAATTTGAGGTTACTAAGTTGATTGATGTAGCCAAGGCTAATGGGTATACAGCCGTTTCTCTAAACTCAGAGACTAGAACACAATTAGAAAATTTACTTTCAACTGCAACTCAAAATCTTCTTAACGGCCAAGAGGTAGATAGAATAGTAGAAGATGAGCTTATTGGCAGCTCAGACGACAAGAGATATGCAATTCCGGGAAATGTTTTGCTAATAGACAAGGAACAGCTATGTTTATCTAGGGACTGGAATATACCTAGACAAGATCAGGACACCACTTTTCGTAATGAGAATGAGGTTGAAGCAGTACCTATAGCTCTATTCACTAACCAATACCATGAATTGACTGAAAGACAAACTATAGCACCAATACTGGGTAAGTTAATGACAGCTATTGGGCTAGACAATATAGATAAGAAAAGTACATCAAATCCAAGGGGATTTCTTAAACCTTACAGTAAACATTTTTCTATTAGAGGTGAAGGCATGTATTCGCGCAGTATAAATCTTTTTGCTTTTAGCCCAAATAAAAAAGGTAAGACAGTAGGTTTAGGAATGTCGGAGTTTATGTATGATCAAGACGAAGGGGTTGCAATAACTTCAACTGATCAATTGTTAGCTGAACGGTTTTATCCGATAGGGAGGGTGGGTGAAACAATAAATCTATCAGTCGCTGGCTCACAATTAACTGAATATACTAGAATTAAAGCAGCCTATGTCTGTCTTAGGGGTACGTTGGAATATGCAAAGAATAAAAAATGTCATAATAGAATTATCCAAAAAAGCCCATCGCTAATACCAGCGTTAGTGAGATAATCCAAACCGAGCATGTTGCGCTAGGTTAGATGTAGGGTTGTATAAACTGGCTAGGAGTAAGCCAAGTTATTAGGGTTCTGTTTTTTTAGGATAGCAAAATACCGCTTCAACAGGGGCTATTGGCCATGCATGTCTACTAGTCTAAAGAACGGCACTTTATCTAACAAACAAGATATTGCTTACACACTAAATTATAAAGTACCAAAATATATGAGCTAAATGGTGTGAACAGATTAAATAAATAAAAATTAGCGTACAATAAAAATATAATATGGACGCAATTGAAGAGGTAAAGAACCGTCTATCGATTGAAGACGTAATAGGAGAATACATACAGCTTAAAAGAGCGGGTAGAAATTTTCGTGGTCTCAGTCCATTTAATAGTGAAAAAACCCCTAGTTTTATAGTAAGTCCAGAGAAACAAATTTGGCATGATTTTTCCTCTAATAAGGGGGGCAACATGTTTAGCTTTGTTATGGAAATGGAAGGACTCGACTTTAAGGGTGCATTAGAATTGTTGGCTCGAAAAGCTGGAGTTGATCTAGAACAATATAGAAAATTGGGCAAGCATAATTTTAATGGTCCCGACAAGGAAAGGTTATATATAGTACTTGAAGCTGCGGCGAAGTTTTATCAGGTGCAATTGAATGGAAATAAAGCTGCATTAGATTATGCACGAGAACAAAGAAAGTTTACTAAAGAAACAATTATAGAATGGAAATTAGGATACTCACCTAATACTGGTAATGCACTTATAGGCTATCTACAAAAAAAAGGCTTTAGTGATCAAGAAATTAAATTAGCTGGACTTTCAACTTATAGAGCGGGTAGAACTTCGGACATATTTCGTGGTCGATTAATGATTCCACTTCAAGATCCGCAAGGAAGGGTTATTGGATTTACTGCAAGACAACTTAGTGGTGACGATTATGGGCCGAAATATATTAATACACCTCAAACTGTTTTGTACGATAAAAGTCGTCATGTTTATGGTTTGCATTTAGCTAAGTCGGCTATTCGGCAATCAAGTTATGTGGTAATTTGCGAGGGTAACTTAGATGTTATTTCGAGTCATCAAGCAGGAGTAGGGCAGGTTGTTGCTACGGCAGGTACGGCTTTAACCGAGGCACATCTTAAAATTTTAATGCGATTTAGTGGAGATATTCGATTATGTTTTGATGGTGATAAAGCCGGAATGAATGCCACTATGAGAGCCGTAATAATAGCCAGTAAGCTACACATTTCCTTAAACATAATCGATATTAAAGACGCTAAAGATCCAGATGAATTAATTAAAAAAGATCCCGATATTTGGCGTGAAATGATAGAAAATTATACTTATGCTATAGACTGGTTAATTAAACGTAACGAACAACTTTTTGATCTAAAAACTGCAGAGGGTAAGCGTCATTTTACTGACGAGTTACTTCCATTGGTAAATTCTTTAGATGATCCAGTTGAAAAGGATCATTACAATACTTTAATTGCTAATAAGCTGAATATTTCAAAGACTGCCATCGAGGCAAAAATAAGTTTGCCTATAAATCAGGCGGGCATAATCAGTAAGCGTAAAATTAAGGCTGATTTAACCATACTTCCAAAAGAGCAAATTGAAATAGCAAAAGTTGAAGATCATTTATTATGTTTAATGTTAAAAAATCCTGAATTGCGAGATCAACTCAATTCATTAAGTGTGGATATGTTGAGTCGTGATCAGCCGATTGAGCTACTTAGTTTATTTAAACAAAAGCCACAAATTAGTGAAGCAGAGCTTAACAGATTGGATTCTATAGCAGACTATGTTAAAATAGAATCATTACAGTATGAAGAACTTTATCAGGGCCTCGAGCATAGCGAACTCATTTATGAAGCAGCTCGATTGCAGGTACGCTTGATAGAGCAGTATGTCAAAAACCAAAAACTAAATATAGCTAAACAATTATCTCAAGCTGATGACAAAACTATTGAGAATTTATTAGAACAAGCTCGTCGGCTTGATGAATTATTAAGAAATAACCTAGAGGAGAGTAAGTATGCCTAAGAAGAAGAAATCGGAAAAAACTCCTATATCAACCGATACTCAAGTTAATAAAGAAACGCTTATTGCTAAAGCTAAGAAGGATGGTCATATATCTCAACGAGAGATATTTGAGTTAATACCTGATGATCCTGCAAATACCGAGACACTCGACGCCCTTTATACAGAACTAGCTGATGCTAATATTGAAATTACAGCAGCCGAACCAGACGAGACTACATTTAGTGATGCATGGGTAGATGAAGAGGTAGAGGAAGAATTAGAAACTACTGCTGCAGTCTACCTTGAAGATGATGTTGCGGACGATTCAGTTAGGTTATATCTACGAGAGATTGGGAAGATCCCACTATTAACTGCGGACGAAGAGCTAACATTAGCTAAAAAAGTAGTGGCGGGTGATAAAAGAGCCAAAGACAAAATGGCTGAAGCTAATATGCGTTTAGTTGTTTCCATTGCTAAGAGGTATGTCGGACGTGGTCTTGATTTACTGGACCTCATCCAAGAAGGTAATACTGGTTTATTGCGAGCAGTAGAGAAGTTTGATCCAGATAAGGGTTTTAAATTTTCCACCTATGCTACCTGGTGGATTAGACAGGCAATAACTAGGGCAATTGCTGATCAGGCTAGAACAATTAGAATCCCAGTTCATATGGTCGAGACAATTAATAAATTATTGAGAACGCAGCGAAGATTAACACAGGAATTAAATCGCGAACCATCAAACGAAGAAATTGCACAAGCGATGGAAATTGAAGTCGATAAGGTTGAGCATATTATGAAGATTAAGCAGGATATTTCTAGTCTTGATGCTTCGATTAGGGATGATGAGGAAGACTCAGTTTTAGCGGATTTCATTGAAGATGAGGATACGATTAGTCCGGAAGAATCTGCTACTAGCCAACTGTTAAAAGAGCAAGTTAAAGATATGCTTGGAGCGTTGACTGAAAGGGAGCAAAAGATACTAAAACTTCGCTTTGGACTTGAAGATGGAAAAAGTCATACTTTGGAAGAAGTAGGACAAGAGTTTAGTGTTACCAGAGAAAGAATACGTCAGATTGAGGCCAAAGCTTTGGCTAAGTTAAGAAAACATCGTGACGCCAAAAAGTTACATGATTATATAAAATAAATGATGAAAAATAATCCTAAAATAATAGGACTATCTGGTACTAATGGTTCTGGTAAAGATACAGTAGGGAATATACTGGCCAATCAATTTAATTATTTATTCGTATCACTTACCGATATGCTAAGAATGGAATTAAAAAATCGAGGATTAGTCACTAGTAGAGTAAATATGCGGGCATTGAGTTCTGAATGGCGCAAAGATTATGGATTGGGCGTTTTAGTAGAAAAAGCTATATCGGCTTTTGAGGTGAATGATTTGAATAAAACGGGTGTAGTAATGGCTAGTTTAAGAAATCCTGCTGAAGCTGATGAAGTTCATAAAAATGGAGGTGTAGTTATCTGGATTGATGCTGATCCTCGATTTCGTTATGATCGAATTCAGGCAAATCTCCTCTCGCGGGGCGAAGAGAGAAGTGTTGACGATCAAATAACTTTTGAAGAGTTTATAAATGAAGAAATGGCCGAAATGAATAATCCTAATCCAAGCGACAAGACCGCACTTGATACGTCAAAAATTAAACCAAAAAGCGATTATGTATTGATTAACGAATACAAAAATATTCAGGAACTTAGCAATAAATTAGCTCAAATGTTAAATTTATAAGTCTCTAGACTATACTTAAGTTTATGAATGGAGCAAAAAAGCTAGTAATAATAGACGGTAAAAGTGTTTTTTATCGTGGTTATTATGCTATGCCTAATCTTGCAACTGCTGAAGGAATACCTACTGGCGGTATTTTTGGCTTTGCTACAATGGCCTTAGAGATTATAAAAAGACTTAAGCCTGATTATGTGTGTGTAGCTTGGGATAAGCCAAAGACAAATATACGTAAACGACTTGAATTATATCCAGCCTATAAAGCTGGCCGAAAACCAGCTCCAGCCGATTTTTATGATCAAGTTCCCATATTACATGAACTATTAAGTTCTTTAGGGTGGCCGTTATATGAATTGGATGATTACGAAGCCGATGACATTATGGGAACGCTTGCTTGCCAAGCTAGTGCGTTGAATATTAATACTATGTTGATTACTTCAGATTTAGATATGCTTCAATTAGTTGATTCGCATGTGCATGTTTATTTGTTAAAGAAAGGTCTAAGTAATATTGAGCTTTATTCACCATCTTCTTTTGAAGCTAAATATGGACTAAAGGTTGTTCAATTTCTTGATCTTAAATCTTTAAAAGGTGATTCTTCAGATAACATTCCTGGCGTTCCAGGGATTGGCGAGAAAACTGCGATTAGTCTATTAAAGCAATACGAGACATTAGATAATGTTTATCAGAATATTGAGTTAATACCCGATTCATTAAAAAAGAAACTGATTGCCGGTAAAGACCTCGCATACCTAAGCAAAAAACTCTCTGCTATTTGGATTGATGCACCACTAAAGCTTAAGCTACAAGATATGGATGGTAGCAAGACAAATACAAAAGAATTAGTTGCCTTATTAAAAAGATTAGAGTTTAGGAGTTTACTAAATCGTTTACCGGCAGATATTACTAACAAGATTGATGCCGACTATGAACAAGAGCAAGCTTCTAATAAGGATATTAAAAAAAGCATTTTGATTGATAATGATCAAGATCTAGCGGCACTTGATGGTTTTGAAGCAAAACAAACATTTATAACTAGTAGAGCTTTAGGTTTACAGGGTCAAAATCCAGCCTATATAGTCTTTAGTTTTGATGGTGATCAAACTTATATCATTGATGTTAAAAAGATTAATAAGGACCGTTTAGTAGCATTTATAAATAATTTGCCACCGTTAGTGGGGCATAACTTAAAGCCAACAGTAAAACTATTAATTAATCTTGGAGCTAAGACACCAAAAGTCCATCACGATACGCTGATCGCTGGATTTGTACTAAACAGCCTAAGACGCGAGCTTTCATTAACGCAAATGACTGAAGCTGATCTGGGGTATCAAGGAGTGCCACTTGATGAGTTAGATCAGGACCAATTTATTGAACGGTCGGCAATTAGCATAACTCTTATAAAGGCATTAACCAATCTTCAGAAGAGTAAATTAAAGGATCAAAAAGCATTCAGCGATCTTCTTAAAAATATTGAATGGCCTATTATTCCGGTACTGGCTAAGATGGAAATAGCTGGAATTGAATTGGATACCGCATACTTAGAGAAATATAGTGAGCGTATTAATAATATTATCTCCGATGTACGTCAGCAGATATATGGATATGCCGATCAAGAATTTAATATATCTAGCCCAATGCAATTAGCTGATATTTTGTTTAATAAGCTTAAGCTTCCACTTACAGGTGTCAAAAAAGGCAAGAACGGTTATAGTACGGCTGCTAATGAACTCGATAAATTAAGAAGTGAACATCCAATCATAAACCTTATTAGTAGCTATAGGGAGATAACGAAACTAAAGAACACCTATGTAGATACACTGCCAAAACAGGTAGATGCCAATAGTAGGCTCCATACAACATTTAATTTAACTATTGCTCAAACCGGTAGGTTAAGTAGTACTGATCCTAATTTACAAAACATACCAATCAGAACAGAGCTTGGAAGAGAAATAAGAAGTGCTTTTATTGCTGGCAAAAATAAAAAGCTTATTAGTGCTGATTACTCTCAATTTGAGTTAAGGTTAGCGGCTGTCCTTGCCGAAGATACAGCCTTGATTGAGATGTTTAATAGGGGCGCAGATATACATCTAGCTACCGCAGCCGAGATCTATGGTCGTAAACCCGAAGACGTAACTAAACAAATGCGCTCTGCTGCAAAAACTATTAATTTTGGCATTCTTTACGGTATGAGCCCTCATGGTTTAAGCGAGTCTACTGATATGAGTATGGAGCAAGCTACAACGTTCATAAATAAGTATAAAGAATTAAGGCGCCCTTTATTTGACTATATGGAGCAGCTGCTAGTACAAGCAAGAGAAAGAGGTTATGTAGAGACTTTATTTGGAAGACGACGTCCAGTACCGGATATTAACTCACGAAACTTTGCGGTGCGTTCTGCTGCCGAGAGAGCGGCAATTAATATGCCAATACAGGGAACCGAAGCGGATATGGTGAAATTGGCTATGATAAAAATCGATAAAATGTTAAATGATCAACCTGGAAAGGGGCAGCAGTTGCTTCAAATTCATGACTCAGTATTAGTTGAGTGTCCTCAAGATATGGCCGATAGTGTGGCTAAAGAAATTCAGCATGTTATGCAGTCAGTTTATGAGTTACCCGTAAGATTAGATGTTGATGTTTCGATTGGAGATAATTGGGGTCAACTCTAATTAGGATTGTGAGTTTTATGTATTTTTATGGCCTTAACTCTTCCACCCTTGGCCCTCATTAATCTTATTGCTAGGAATATTATCCAGATCGAGGTTATAACTTCAACTATATTTATAGTGGTATTGATAATTGACAGTGGTTGGTGCATATAATCAAACAAGCCGATTAGTAATACCATTAATTCTGCCAATATAAGGATTTTGCTTATCAAGCTACTTCGTTTTTCTTGGGCCATAAAACCCATTACCCAGAGTGCCCCAAATCCGATAGTGACAAAAATAAAGAATAGGATAGCCAGAATAATATTGCTGACACAATTTCCGCCTTTTATACAAGTGGAGACTGAGCTAGATAATCCATGAAGAAAATATAGAATCGTTAGCGCAATAAATTGGATAGTTGTGGCTATGCCGGTTTGGTATCTTAATTTTATGGCCATCGATGCTAATTTATCTCTATTATAAAGTTATTATACGCCTCTTTAATATTTCTTTAGATTTATTGTTTATTTAGTTAGGATTAACTTACTCTAGCTAGGTTTTGTTATGCATTAGGAATAACCATTCTACGTATAAAAGTTTCCATTATGTATGATGGCTGGCTATAGAAGTCTTGGATTTAATGCCTGCTCACTAATTGGGGAATAGCTTAGGCTGTTAGGTTATGAAAGTTTAAAAAGAAGTTATCTCTGTCTCGCTTGTATAGGCTTACACAAACAGACATTAATACCTCTAATGTTCTTGCACCTTTGGTAGTTTTACT
>DAHXNJ010000008.1 GCA_027365445.1 Candidatus Saccharimonadota bacterium
CGATAATTGATTTCATAAATCTAAAAAAGAACGTCATTAACAACGTCGATATATGAGCACCATCCACATCCGCATCGGTCATAATAATAATTCGATCATATCTCAGGCCTGAAATATCGTACGAATCTTCAATCCCGACTCCCAAAGCTTTAATAAGACTTAGGATCTCATTATTAGCCAACATTTTATCAAGTCTTGCTCGC
The DNA here is from genome assembly GCA_027365445.1 of Candidatus Saccharimonadota bacterium. Classification (GTDB taxonomy): domain Bacteria; phylum Patescibacteriota; class Saccharimonadia; order Saccharimonadales; family UBA4665; genus JAJZWH01. The sequence goes on from DAHXNJ010000008.1 coordinate 204, forward strand.
TCAACATTTAACACCTTGCCCCTAAGTGGAAGGATAGCTTGAGTTTTACTATCTCTACCCGATTTAGCCGAGCCGCCAGCAGAATCTCCCTCAACTAAATATAATTCGGAATTTTTAGGATCTTTACTGGAACAATCAGCTAGTTTGCCAGGCATACTAGCCCCTTCAAGAATACCTTTACGAATAATATTTTCCCTAGCCGCTCTAGCTGCTTTCCTCGCCCTAGCCGACAGTAAAGCCTTGCCAACAATTTTTCGAGCAATCGCTGGATGTTCTTCTAAATAGTAGTTGAGATATTCACCAAGAACCGCCTCAACGTAACCCCTTACCTCTGGATTACCAAGCTTATTCTTAGTCTGACCTTCAAACTGTGGGTCTGGTAATTTTACAAGAATAATAGAAGTTAGTCCTTCTCTTGTATCCTCACCGCTCAGATTTTCTTCTTTTTCTTTAAGTAAACCTTGTTTACGAGCATAGTCATTAATAACTCTCGTTAAAGCCGATCGAAAACCAGTAAGATGAGTCCCGCCGTCTGGATTCAGTACATTATTAGCAAAAGTTTTAATTGTTTCGGTGTATGCATCAGTGTACTGTAGGGCAATCTCAACCTGAACATCGCTAACTACCTTGTCTACGTAAAAAATATCTTCATCTAAAACTTCTTTTCCTATGTTTAAATGCTTAACGTAGCTCTGAATACCACCTTCAAAATAAAAGCTATATTTTTTATTAGAGCTTTCATCTATTAAAGTTGTCCTAATACCTTTAGTTAGATAAGCGGCATGACGCAACCTATCTAGTATAATGTCGTAATTGAATTCAATCGTTTCTTTAAAAATACTCTCATCAGGATAAAACGTAATCTCAGTACCGGTTGTATTAGACTTACCGACAACTTTAAGATCTGCTTTCGGCGCCCCCATCTCATAGGTCTGTTGATAAATTTTGCCATCACGGAAAACTTTTACAGTTAAAAGCGAGGATAATGCATTAACGACACTTACCCCGACCCCGTGAAGACCGCCCGATACTTTATAACCACCTCCACCAAACTTACCGCCAGCGTGCAATACGGTTAAAACTGTTTCTACCGTACTCTTACCGGTTTTAGGATGAATATCTGTTGGTATTCCACGGCCATTATCTAATACCTTAACTCCGCCATCAGACAGTAGCGTCACTGTCACCTCAGTGGCATAACCAGCCAAAGCTTCATCTATACCATTATCTACAATTTCCCATACTAAATGATGCAGTCCTTCGGCGCCCGTTCCGCCTATATACATTCCCGGCCTTTTTCTGACCGGCTCTAGTCCCTCTAGAACTGTAATTTGATCCGATGAATAACTATTTTTTGTAGTTTTGTTTGCCACTAAAACCCTCTTACCAAGATTGGATATATATTAATTCCCACTTCTTAAGAAAGTATTATAGCTTATATCTTTTTATTATTCAATCCGCCTGCACTTACATTAATACATCATGGACACTCTGACTTGCAAAAACAGCTACGTTTACTGTATTTCAGACTAATAATAAATTAGTTAAAAACATCTTTCTGTGCTCCACGTTGCAAAAAACATTATGAATTTTAATGACCCTTATGGTTAAATGTATATTAAGAGACAAAAAAATGTTTGAAAAAATTATTTCCAACCTACCATATAATCCTTCCCTGATAAAAGATCTTGGTTTTTATGCTCATCGAATCAGAAAAGAAGAATCCTTAAGAAGACTTGGTCTTCTATTTATAGTTTTAGCTTTTTTTGTACAGTTTTATGCAGTCATAAGTCCTCCTAAGCCAACCCTAGCCGACTCAACTAATGACATGATAAGTGGAGGGTTTTCCAGCATCCCAGAACTAGTAGCAGATTGTAACGGATAGCTCTCATTGCTTACGTTTATCATCTCTTTGCAGCCTGTAAGCTCGCATGCGAGCATTGCAACAGAATCGGTGGTTATTCCGGGGATTATGCCTCC
>DAHXNJ010000044.1 GCA_027365445.1 Candidatus Saccharimonadota bacterium
GATTACTAATAAATATGTTGTTACTCAAAAATTTGGATATCCAAATTCTATTATGGTGAACCATTTACTTGCCAACTATAAAGAAATTGTAGCCGAGATTAATAGGTGGAATGAAATAATGCGTGGTGTTTATGTGTTTAATAGCAAAGGAGTCTTGCTTGGGAAGTGAACACCTAATTTCATCTACTAATTGGCTACTATATGTACACAACAGGTTCTGGTAACTCCTCGTAAGTCATTGGCGGTTCTCCTTTCTTGTGGTATTGTTCGGGGCAATTAATACAATGTACATAATAGTAAATAACTTCAGTGCCATCTTGTTTTGTTCTTACTTGTTCGTAACTTCGCCAGATATGTGTTCCTCCAGTACTTAAACATAATGACTTATTGTCACTTGTTTTAAGCCTATCTAATCCAATAATTTCTCCTTCTAAAACTGTCTGGTCGTAACCTCCATTATTGGAGGTTCGACTATTAATATTGTTTTTATTTAATGGTTCTAAGTAATCTGGTTCTATATAAGAGTTAGTTTCCTGGCTGAGTAGATAGTTAAGTTCCTGGCTGTTAAGGGTTGGTTTTTTGGCTGTGTTATTTTTTAGCCATATGCAATGTTTCTGATGTTCTTCAAGGATTTTACCTGAAGGTTTAGGGTCATAGAAACTAGTACTATTAAAGTTCCTAGTTTTTTGTATGAATTTCTTATCTTCTAAGCCTTTAGTGGCAGATTTAATAGTACTCTCTCCACGACAAAGACTTAATCCCATATTACTTATACTTTCAAAAGAAACTTGACCTTCCTTCCAGCACTTTTCAATTATGAGGTTGAGTACCAATGCTTCGATTGGTTTTAACCCAAGCTGTCCTATGCAGGTTACTAAACAACGAGGCACTGGAACAAACCCCCTTTGGGCTACATTTTCTGGCCACTTTGCGGTAAATTTTGCTTTTGTTTTATCACTGTCCATATAAAACTCCTTTGAAGTATAGCCAGCAATAGCTACTGGCTAAATAGCTTCACTTATTTTTTTTAAATAGCGGTCCTTAGACAGTCCGCTTTGCGGAAGAACCACTATTTACAACCAATAAGTTACGCGGGTGGTTTACTGTCAAAAACCTAGTTTTGTAATTGTTTGTATGAAGCCTCGCTAGTGCTGTTTGCTTCGATGACCGCTGTAAACGCTGCGGTTGCGTTATACTACTCTTTCTATGTTTGTGTATTAGCGGCTACACCTGCCATCTTTTTGTACACTATTAATCTATAATACTACTTACACAATAACTGCCTAGTCTTGACAAATTATAATACAACGTATACATTACATTGCTTAATTCTCTCTATGATTTAACAGGGGTAGATGTAGCTATCTCATTAGGTTAACGAAATCTACAGGACAATACTTTACTTTATGTTTTTTAGCTATTTGTTGACCTTTATTGTTAATGCGTCTAATTACTGGCAGAGCTTCTAGTTTAGCTTGTTCTCTGGTTATTAAGCCTAGGAAATAACGTTTCTTAATATCTGCTATTTTCTCTCTATTTCTTACTGCTTCTTCTAGGTCTGGCATACATATATTATTTATTCCTACTTGCTAGTAATCAAGTATTGTTATCTAGTAGGTTTTCTTGATATATCAAATTATTGAATAGCCCACATACAGTTGACTTTGTCGATATAGTTGTACGAATTCTCTACAGATTTTCTACTTTTAAGGCGTAAGTCTTTATGTTCTATTTGTTGAAATAAGTTGCACAGATTCCCTTGAATTTCCCCACTTTTACAGGGGTGAGAAAAATGTAGCTTAAAATATACTTATTTACAACAACAGGTATAAAAAGATATGGTTTAAGTCTTAGCTTTGTCTGATTATATAACTATCGTTATTTTGCCACTGTAATCTATTTGTTTTGAAACTATATACAAATATAGTGGTTTGACGACAAAACAGAAGTAAGACCATTCTACGTTAGTCTACGATGCCATTTTTAAGAAGATTTTGCTAGGGTATTAGACTCCTAATCATATATAATGTTGTTAAATTGAGAAATTTATATGAAATTAACAGACCATGAAATTAGAGATGTAGTTAAGTATTTAGAAGAAGGTAAACCACTTCCTGATAAATACAGATTCATGCTGTTTGATGATAAGCGAGAAGTTGAGCTTGTTTGGAATGGCAAAACAAACGAAATAACAAACACTGTCCTTCCTTTTCAGACAATTGAAGTAATTGATGAGCCAAGAAGCGAAGAACAGGCATCATTACAACAAGGCTTATTTGATTTTTCTGGTAGACAAATTAGTGGCTGGACTAACAAGCTAATTTGGGGCGATAACAAATTAATTCTATCTAGCTTAAAGAATGGGCCATTAAGACAAGAAATCGAAGACCAAGGTGGTATCAAACTAATTTATATAGACCCGCCTTTTGATGTGGGTGCTGATTTTAGCATGAACATTGAAATTGGTGATGAAAGCCTCGTGAAACAGCCATCTGTACTTGAAGAACTTGCATATAGGGATACCTGGGGTAAGGGTGCAGATAGTTTTATAGCTATGATTTATGAACGCCTAAGCTTAATGAAAGATTTGTTAGCTGATGATGGTAGTATTTATGTTCACTGTGACTGGAGAGTGAATGCAAATATGAGATTTGTTCTCGATGAAGTATTTGGTAAGAATAATTTCATAAACGAAATCATATGGCAGAAAGTCAGAGCTTCTAAGGGCCAAGCTAAATCTTTTGGAAACGTTCACGATACAATTTTTGTTTATGGAAAAACAAGAAACTATGTATTTTATAAACAATACAATGAACATGACGAAGCAAGAATAAAAAGTCATTACAATAATGTTGACAGTGGGGGAAGACAATATCAATTAGCTGATTTTACACAAGCTGGACAGGGTGAACCAAGAGTATTTGGTGATAAAGGTTTACTTACACCGCCGACAGGCAAGCACTGGATATGGTCACAAGAAAGAATAGACCAAGGTATAAAAGATAATTTAATAATTTTCACTGAATCTGGTAAACCAAGAGTGAAACGCTTTCTCGATGTTTCATTAGGTTCACCTGTAGAGGATATATGGACAGATATTTATCCTCTAAATTCGCAAGCTAAAGAATCAGTTGAATATCCAACCCAGAAACCAGAAACCTTGATTGAAAGATTAATGATGGCTTCCTCTAATGAGGGTGATGTTGTAGCTGACTTCTTTACTGGTTCAGGTACAACTATGGCAGTAGCCGAAAAGTTAGGTCGTAAATGGATTGGCTCAGATCTCGGTAAGTTTTCAATACATACAGCACGAAAAAGAATGATTGCAGTCCAACGCCAACTAAAAAAAGATGGTAAGAACTATCGTGCCTTTGAAATTCTTAATTTAGGTAGATACGAACGTCAGCACTATGTTGGAGTAAACACTAACTTAAGAGCCGAAGAACAAGAACGTCAACTTACTAAAAAAGAGAAAGACTTCGTAATACTCATAACAAAGGCGTATAAGGCTGAACCAATACAGGGATTTAGAACATTCCAAGCACAGAGAGCATCTAGGTTAGTATCCATTGGACCCATAAACCTACCTGTTTCAAGACTATACGTTGATAAAGTCGTTGAGGAAGCTATCGAAAAAGGAATTACAAAAGTTGATATTCTAGCCTTTGAGTTTGAAATGGGCTTAAGCCCTGCTGCTCAAGATGAGGCTAAAAATAAAGGTGTTGATATAGCCTTAAAATATATCCCTAGAGAAGTCTTCGATAAACGAGCAATTGAAAAAGACCAAGTAGTTTTCCACGATGTTAGCTTTATTGAAGTCAAACCGCATATCAAGGGAAGAACTTTAAGCATTGAACTAACTGATTTTTCAGTTTTCTATTCACAAGACAGTATCGATAATATTTCAGCTGAGTTAAAACCAGGCGGAACTAAAGTTGAAGTTGTTGGTGGTCAGATATGGAAAGTTTCTAAGGATAAAGACACTGACATTGTCGAAAAAGAGCAGCTTACAAAACACTGGACTGACTGGATAGACTATTGGAGCGTTGACTTTGATTACGAGAATCGTAAGGAAATGGTACGAGTCAAAAAAGAAGACTCTGACGATTATGAAGAACAATGGACTGGTGATTATGTTTTTGAGAATGAATGGCAGAGTTTTCGAACCAAAAAAGAAAGAAAATTAGAACTTCAATCAGTCTTTAAAGAATATATGGCTAAAGGTAGTTACAAGGTTGCTATTAAGGTTATAGACATTTTTGGCAATGATACAACCAAAGTTATTGAGGTTAATATATGAGTGCTGAAGCGTCCGATGCAAATGATGTCACCACCAAATCCATAGAGTCGAATGCTTTTCCTGATTTTATGTTTACGCCTATTTCTAGATGGCTATATGAAGTATTAAGGATTGATGCAATAGATGAAGACACATTAAATTCTTATAGAGATATAAAAGGAGGCTTTCAAGATTATTTACAGCTGACACTTCATGAGATTGTGCCATTAGATTGGGATAACTTTGTAGCATTTACGTTGGCTGACACTAATCGAACGCTGAAAATTCTGTTAATTGTTCTAAATATATATGCCACTAACGAGCAGGCAGTTAAATTGGAAGTCATTTTATCTAAAGCAAATTCTCATTACATGGTAACTTTAGTCGATGAAGCTAAACAAAATAATCAAGATAAGTTTGATATTACAGAACGAATACCAACTGTCATTAAAAGCATGTCAAAACGAGCTGTTACTGATAACGAATTACTAAAAGAAGCGTGGAATTTATATTATTCTCAATATCCAGATTATGAAAAGGTCGTATCTCGTTGCTGTAGTTTCCTTGAAGGATTTTATAAAAAAAGATACTTCACAGATGACCCAAAACCTCAAATAACAAAGTTTATTCATAATTTTGCAAATAAACCAGAAATATTATCTTACAAAGGTGATAGTATTGTTAAACCAAAAAATGTCATAACAAGCCTACTAGAAGAAGCAGCTAATATTCGTGCAGAACATCTTGCTGGGTTGGGTCGAAAACCCACAAAAGATGAAGCAAATTTTGTTCTACACACAACAATTTATATATGGAATTTACACAATGGGATTAAGTAAAGATTTTCCAACTTCACCATTTGAAATACTAGACCCTTCAATTAGGTGGTTCCCAGCTGATGAAGCACTTAGAGAAACTGCTGCCAATAAGCTATTACCTCCATTAGTACCTGAACTCCGCAAATTAGTTAAAAATTGGAGAGATAAAAATTATGAAGGAGCAACTGAAACAAGTCGTGCTTTATTAAAATTCTGGTTCCAAACAGAACACCTTATTCCAAAAAGTGATGGCAGTGTTGATGAGTTTAAGTTTTACTTTGCCCAGCGTGAAGCCATTGAAACTATTATCTATTTATACGATGTAGTTAGGGTTAAAGACAAATATGATATGTTGCGTTTTGATTCATCAGAAGCTGTATCAGCAAGCATGTTTTATGAAAACTGGCGAAGATTTGTCGTTAAGATGGCGACTGGTAGCGGTAAGACAAAGATTTTAGCATTAGTCCTAGTATGGAGCTACTTTCATAAACTATATGAAGCAGATTCTGGCCTTGCTAGAAACTTTTTAGTTATAGCTCCAAACATAATTGTTTTAGATAGAATTCGTAGAGATTTTGAAGGGCTAAGAGTTTTCCATGAAGACCCAATGTTACCAGATAATGGTTACCTTAATCATGATTGGCAAGAAGACTTTCAACTAGATTTACATATTCAAGATAATGTTAATGTAGTTAACCCATTAGGCAATATATTCTTAACCAATATTCATAGAGTTTTTGAGGGCAATAATCATGTTGCCAGTTTCGATGACGAAGATACCACCAATTATTTCCTAGGCAATAAGCCTGTAGGTAAAACCAACGATTCAGTTGTTGATTTAGCTGAAATAGTCAGAGAAGTTGACGAACTAGTTATCTTAAACGATGAAGCTCATCATATACATGACGAAAAACTTGCTTGGTTTAAGTCTATAGAAGACTTACATAATAGGCTAAAACAAAAAGGTAGTGAATTATCCTTACAAATTGATGTTACAGCTACGCCTAAGGATAGAAATGGTAACATCTTTGTCCAGACTATATGTGACTATCCCTTAGTAGAAGCCATTTATCAGAATGTTGTTAAACACCCTGTTCTTCCTGACGAAGCATCACGTTCTAAACTACAAGAACGTCAAAGTTCTAAGTTTACTGAAAAATACGCCGACTACATTGATTTAGGTTATAGAGAGTGGAAAAAAGTTTATGATGAGCAAATAAAGAATGGCAAGAAAGCTGTTCTTTTTATTATGGCTGACGATACAACAAACTGCGATGATGTAGCTGATTATCTTGAAAGTACTTACTCAGATTTTAAGGGTAGAGTTTTAACGATTCATACTAACAGAAGTGGTGATATATCTGAAAGTAGAAGCGGCAGAAGTAAAGATGACCTAGAACTTCTAAGAAAAGAATCTAACGATATAGATAATCCAGACAATAAATACGTTGCTATTGTTTCAGTCCTTATGCTTAAAGAGGGTTGGGACGTTCGCAATGTAACAACTGTAGTTGGACTACGTTCTTTTAGCTCAAAAGCTAAGATACTACCCGAACAAACTCTTGGACGTGGACTAAGGCGAATGTATAGTCGAGATGAGGTAGAAAGCGAATATGTAAGCGTCATTGGTACTGAAGCCTTTATTCAGTTTGTTGATGAAATTCAGAACCAAGGTGTTGAGCTAGAGCTGGTACAAATGGGAGCTGGCAGTAAACCAAAAATGCCACTGGTTGTTGAGGTGGATAAAGAAAACAAGACAAAAGATATAGATAATCTAGATATTGAAATACCAGTTCTAACTCCTAGGATTCAAAGAGAATACAAAAACCTATCGGCACTAAACCTATCTACGTTTAGATTTAAGCCAGTTCAGCTTCGTCAGTTCAGTGAAGAAGAAAAAAGACAAATCGTCTTTAAGGACCTAAACGAGCAAGATAAAATCCATCACATAACTGAGCTATCTATAGTCAATCCTGATTATCACAGCGTGGTCGGCTTCTTTACTCAAGCGATTCAAAAAGAGCTTCGTTTAATAAGTGGCTATGACATTCTTTATGGTAGGGTTAAGGACTTTATAGCTAATTATCTTTTCGGTATGCCTGTCCAAATAGAAGATATGAACATACTACGAAATATGAGCGAGATTGAAGCTAGAAGAACAGTCATCGAAACTTTCAAGAAAGAAATCAATGACTTAACGATTGTAGATAAAGGCGATGCTGAAATTAGCAATCATATAAAAATTAGTAAGACCAGACCATTCGTTGTCAAAGACCAAGGCTATATGATGCCTAAAAAGAGTTTATTTAATCGTATCGTGGGCGATAGTCATTTAGAACTTGAGTTTGCCGATTTTTTGGATAAAGCAGAGGACGTTATTTCTTTTGCCAAAAACTTCTTTGCTGTCCAATTCAAGATTGACTATAGAAACAGCGATGGAGATATTAGCAATTACTTCCCTGATTTTATAGTTAAAGCTAAAAATAATGAGATTTATATAGTTGAAACAAAAGGTCAAGAAGATACTGATGTAGCACTTAAACGTAAACGATTACAGCAATGGTGTGATGATGTTAACAAGCAACAGAAGAAATTTATTTATAAAGAACTTTATGTTACTGAAGAAGACTTCAAGAAATATAAAACAGATAGTTTTTTGCAGTTAGCAAATACACTGGCTAAAAATTGAGGTTCAATGCATGACCTGGCAATACATAGATAGAACACTAGTAGTACTTGGATTTATTGTGTTAGCTATATATACCAACGAAACTTATAAATTAAGAAAGATAGGTAAAGACCAACTAGATTTACAGATACTACCATTGCCATTCCTATATATTTCTGCAACTAGTAGTCCGCATTTAATAATAAAAAATATAGGTTCTGGAACAGCTATTGACATACAAGTTAAGCCAGTTGAATTTACATATGAGGGTAAGAATAAAAGATTTGAATTTGAAGTTAACTATACCTATGGACGAGAGTATGGGGTTAACACATTACAACATAGCGAAAGGTTAGAGTTAATTGGTGTTAATTTTTATGATGATGAAAATAAAAAAAGTCCTAAATTGTCAATAGATGCTTTCAATACTTATTTTGCTCTTGATGGAAAGTTTATGGTAGACGAAGGTAGAAATCTAGACATTGCTTATAAAGACATAAAAGGACAGTCTTACGAAGTAAAGCATTGTTTTGGGAGGCGAGGCACTATCATAACTCAATTACCACGAAGGGTTAAATAGAAAATGATGATGGGCTATCTATTTGTTAATACTAAAAGATAATTACGACCTGGACGCTACTGAACCGAACCGAACTCCTGATTGCATTCAGCTCTTTATTTATTTTTACTACCAATTACGATAAGGATTGCTGAAAATATAAGAGCAATTATAAGTACTGCAAATAATATTTTCACCCATTTTTTAGTAATCATTTTGCCATTATAGGTTAAATTCCACCACTGAAAATAACTTGCAAGTAGCACGATTATAGCTATGCCAATGCTGATTAATGCGCTTATTGTATCCTTACTCATTATTATGATTTTCAATACTTTTCTTATTGATTTCTTTATCAGCCTTGAGTTGCTTATCCATCTCAATTAGTGTTTCAAAATATCCAGTTAGATTATATAAAGCTTCTTCATATTCTTCATCAGTGTCATATCTAATCCCTGAGTCGGC
>DAHXNJ010000026.1 GCA_027365445.1 Candidatus Saccharimonadota bacterium
TTTTGCTCACAGTATTCCGTCCGTTATAGCTTCCATTAAAACCGGTAATGCAGTGAGCTTTATTGTATTAGGTGTGCTTCTTCTTATCTTAACACCAATTTTGCGTGTGGCGACCTCAATAATGCTGTTCATATATAAAAAAGATGCACCAATGGGCATAGTTACCCTTTGTGTTTTGCTTATTCTAATTGGATCATTCTATTTAGGCTTTGCTACAAAATAAAGCTTTTCTTGTTAGTTTACTTACTTACATTCCAAGTAATAGTGAGCATACTCATAAGTAATAACTAACGCTGAAAGGACAAATCTTTATGAAAGATGAACTAAATAATAAGCTAGAAGAATCTAGCATCAAAGAAGAAGAGACAAAAGAACAAGTAGAAGAATCTCTAGGAGTACAAAAGGAAAATGAAGAAGAATAAAAATTAAGGTGAATCGCTAATAGAGAAAGAGTTATTAATGAAACATTTAACCCTTTCTCTATTTTTATAGCGAACTTATCTAATTTTTATACGGCTTTATGTTAAAGTCCTAATTTAGTAGAACAAACAGGCCAAGCACCCCAGCCTTGGATAGACTGCAGCATTTGGGCTCTTAAAATTTGTTGGCTTGGACTTGCCTGGTTAGGGTAGCCTGTGCCACCAACAGCTTGCCAGCTAGATAGCGTAAATTGTAAACCGCCATAAAATCCATTTCCTGTATCGATTGACCAATTACCACTTGATTCACATTGAGCTAAACTATTCCATATTGAGTTACTACTCGTAGATGTTGAGGCTTGTTGTGATGTTTGTGCTTCAACCGGCGCCGATTGAACAGAAGGAGCAGAAACTACGGGAGTATCTTGATCTTCTGTATTGACTGGGACCGATGAAGTAGTCACCGACTGAGTAGATGGTGTCGATGATGGCATCTGTCTTTGAGGTAGTGTTTCATTTGTCGATGGAATAGTTAAAACCTCTCCCGGATAGATAAGATCCGGATTCTGGATTTGACTATTTGCATCAAATATCCGTACATATGTGGTTTTAGCACTTGCGGCGATTGCCGATAATGTATCGCCAGCCTGTACTGTTATTTTTTGTGATGCCGGTGCTGATCCGGCGCTAGTAGTCGTATCTGCAAAAGCATTACCCCCGCTGACACCGACTATTGTTACAACTGCTGATGCAGCTGCAATTATTGCGTATAAACGCATTACACCTCCTTGCCCATTCATACCCTCTTAAATTTACATAATATTAATACTGCTCTCTTTGAATCTTTGTTTTGGGGTATAAACAGTGCTTGTGTGTGCTGACGGCAATTAACCGCCGACACAAGGTTTGATGATATCAAAATGAAATAATGTGTCAAATCTTACAGTGATAAAAGAGATCATAGCCTTAAGCGTTTTCAAGATAGCAAAGGCTAAATAAACTAGGTTTTTTGTGATAATTATCACAGGTATATGATATGAGCTATAAAGCTTCAAATATCATATATGGTATAGCTACTTATAAGCTGCATATAAAATTAATAGCCTATATCTTAGGCTATTAATAAATTATTAGATTTTACTTAAATATTATTTATTATCTTTATTGTATTCCGGATGTTTAGCCCAGGTATAGGCCAATAATAAGGCAATTAATAGTGCGCCAACCGCTACTAGTGCGAATGCTCTTAAAAGATGCGTATGTACGTTAGCCCAATATAACAAAAGACCGGCTACTACAAAGTTAACCCATCCCCATACAACATTCACAATTGCACTAGATGGTCTGCCAAAAGGCGTATGATGCTTCTTGCCCAGAATTCCAATTACAAAGTGAGGAATACCATTGGCCCCCAATACTCCTGCTAAAAAACTATATACGTAAACTTGCCACATTTTATTTCTATGCTCCTAATTAATAATTTAATTATTAGCATAAGCTGTATAGTTTGCCAACTCTTAAATTATTCTAGTCTTAAAATATAGCTTCTTTATTTCTTATTTTCGATCGATATCTTCTTGGGTTGAGGCAACTCATTGAAGGGAACACTTACGGTTAAAACACCATCCTTCATTTGGGCTTTTATGGCATCTTTATTTGCTATTTGAGGTAAACGAATACGGCGATAGAAGCTGCTGCTACTTTCTCTTACGACATATTGACGGTTTTTATCCTTCTCTTGTTCATGTTTTTCTGCTCTAATAACCAAAGCACCATCATCTACTTGAACTTCTATATCTTTTTGTTCAAAATGTGGCAAATGTGCCTCAACCATTAATTTTGAATCTCCCTCTGTCCATATGTCCGTTGTTGGGGCTTTTAATGCTCTATTAGAATCAAAAAAGGTATCATTAAAAAGTTGTTTTTGCAGAGCACGAAATTCTGCAAAGGGATCATAAGTAATTATATTGCTCATATTATTTCCTCCTATTTATATAATAAATGCTTGAATAAACAAGCATAGATATTGTAAGAAATTAGCACTCTCATGTCAAGAGTGCCAATTATTGAACTAATTTGCCTGTTTGGGTAGTATTATCCCAATTTTGACCCATTACGACGACAAAATTAGAGCTATAATTATTTGCCTGTTGAGCTTCACTAGATCCGTTGCTAGCTGTAACAACCGACCCTACAATGTCCGACTGTAACTGCTTTGCAGCCGCTGGCTTCTTACCATTACTACTATCGATTATCATAGAACTTGGGTATTGGGTACTTGCGTTACCAATACTAACGTTAAAACCCTGACTCTCTAATACTTTCTGTTCCCTAGCAGCTAATCCATAAACTTTGCTTGCGTTAAGTAAAGTTACCGTTGGAACTTCTTGAGCAATTGGATTAGACGAAGATAACTGACGATAAAAAGCTTGAAGCTGACTAAAATTATCTAATCCTTTACTAGGAATTAAGGCCTCCTGACCAGAAACAGGATCGGTATAGTTCATTAATAAAGGATTGGTACCACCGAAGCTATAAGTTACCGAGCGAAGATTAGATATGCTTATTCCACTCGATACATTTACTAAACTTAGAATATCTCCAAGCGTTAAATTAGTCTGAACGTTACTGCCAAAAGCACTAAATAAATTAGTTACTTTGACAGGATTAGTAAGTACCCCAATTGAGGTAGCCTTAGCAAACAAACCCTTTAACATCTTTCGCTGGTACATAGTTCGACTGAAGTCATTATTAGGAAATCCATAAGACCCATAACCATCTCCCCTAGCCCGAGCTAGATTTAACGCCTGAGTTCCACTTAAGGTAACTTGTCCATTCGGTAGTTTAATATGTGCGTAAGGATCATAAACGCCCCTAGGGTCGGGACTGTTTATATTAACCGTAATGCCCCCTACCGCATTTACAGCATCTTTGAAGGCCGTATAGTCGATCAGAGCTTCATAATCTATTGGTATCCCTAAATCCTTCTGTACTATTTGTTGTAGCTGACCCATGCCACCAGCGGGATAGCCAGGCTGATTAAAGCTGGTTACATCATTAGCTGCATTGATCTTTTGATGTCCCATAGTAGGTATATATACCCATAAATCTCGAGGGATACTTAAGATAAAACCTTTTTTAGTCTTTGGATTTACACTAATTACCATAATTGAGTCAGTAATCGGTCCTTCGTCGCTACCCACTCCTTGTTTTCCAGCTAAGAGAATATTTATCCGTCCATTAGATTCTTTAAGCTTAGTTCCACCAATCAAGGCATGAGCATCACTAAAAACATTACCATGAAATACCTTATTGACATTACTTAATAAGCTAGCCGCATACCAACCACCCACACCTAGCACTATAAGCAATAAGGCAGCCGAAGAAAGAAAAGCTATTTTTTTAGGCTTATACTTTAAGCTGAATCTCTTATTGGATTTTGGTAAACTTACCTGATCTTGCTCATAAGCCAGATTATCTTGAGCAACAGCATTTTCTGTGATTGTAGGAGCTAGCTGTGGTAGCAATGTAGCTTTCGGCTGTAACGTAAGAACACGATTATTATCATGTCTTCTAGGAGCATTGCCAATTACACTCTCTAAACTCTTACTTTGAGTCGTAGAACTAGTTATTGGATAATTCTTAGCATAAGGTATCGGTCGAGGGCGAAGAGAAGGAAGCACCGAACTATTCGGTGAACTACTAGCCTTAACTGGCTGATTTTCGCTACGATAGAAACCATCTATATATTGATGGGGTCTATATTTGTCCCTGTTAAATCCATCAATAGCTTGACCAGCCCTCGGTTTTTGTCTTTCCATCGTTCATACAAGTATAACAAAAGCACTATAAGCCTAAAACCCCCAAAATAGCATAAATTAGTTGTAAAATTATAAGATACTATAGATTGCCGCTAATCCAGAAAATGTCATTAGCAATACCAAAGCCCAACCTAGGGAACCGCTTATTTTTCCATTCTTCCATTCACCCATCGCATGCTTATTTCTAGCGATCAATAAAATAAGAACCAATATTATTGGAGCGACTATACCATTGGCCACAGCAGAGTAAATCAATGCCTTAATCGGATTTAAACCTATAAAATTAAGACCCAAGCCTACAAACATAGAGATTATAATAACTCCGTAAAACGCATATCCCTGTTTCAATTTCATATTAAGACCCTGTCTTTTGCCAATGCTCTCACTTATTGCATAAGCACTAGAACCAGCCATAACAGGTATAGCCAATAACCCCATTCCAACTATTCCGATAGCAAATAGGTAGTAAGACATATTTCCCGCAAAAGGCTTTAATGCTAGGGCAGCTTGCGAAGCGGTATTGATATTAGTTATTCCGTGAACAAAAAGAACACTCGCACAAGCAGCAATAATAAAGAACATGACTACATTGGATAAAAACATTCCCGACCAGACATCTACGCGCATTTTTTTTATTTCACTAGCACTACTGCCTCTTCTCGATTTAATAGTTAGTTTACCTTGGGCAATTTCCTCATCGATTTCTTGAGATGTTTGCCAAAAAAATAGATATGGAGTTATGGTGGTGCCCAATACCGCACAAAGAAGCAGCAAATCACTTTTATTCCATACGATATGTGGAATGATGGCGTACTTAGCAACAGTTCCCCAATCAGGGTGAGCTAAAATAGCCGACATAATATAGGCAAAAAGTACTAAAGCTAACCATTTCAAATATTTAGCGTAGCGAACATAAGGAGTAAAAATTTGTAGCAGAAGAATGAAAACAGTAATGAAAACCACCAACAGTATGGTACTTATGGGCGCGATTAATCTTACGGCGCTAGCCATAGCACCAATATCAGCTCCAACATTAAAAGTATTAGCAGCAAATAGAAAAAAAGTGCTGAGATATAAGATTTTAGTACCGAAATGAAGCCTAATATTCGCAGCTAAACCCCTACCCGTTACCAAACCTACCCTAGCACACATCTCTTGAATTACAGCCATCAAAGGAAAAGTCATTGCTGCCGTCCATAGTAATCCAAAACCATTTTGGGCCCCAGTCTGCGAATATGTAGCTATACCTGATGGATCATCATCTGATGCACCGGTTGTAAGTCCTGGACCCAGTAAGTACCAATAATCTTTAGCCCTCTTTAAAGGCTTAGAGCCATTAAGCGGCATAGTCTTAGCTATCTTTTGGCCGCCTTCTACACCAAACTCCAGTGCTTTGGCCGGCGCTTCAATCGTTCGCTCAAAAATAGTTTTTTTCATTTCGTCTAAATAAACAGAATCCTAAAAAAATAATAATCTAAACTCAAGCGCTTTACTAGACCTATCTCAAATAGTCTTTAGAAATTATTTCTGGTTTAGCTATTTCTTCAACCGCATCAAAACACTTATATTCTCTTGCTGAACCATTAACAGCAAGTATTATTAAATTCTGGGGGAATAAAAAGCTATCATTATCACCTGCTGGATAAATTGTAGTCGGACCTATCTGTTTATTATATGCTGCCACCAATTGACGCATCGGTTTCGAGCTATCACCCGATAAACTTGCGATGCAATTAGTCGCTACTACGCCATTTTTTAATAATGACCGTTGGAGCTTTTCAGCAAACAACAAACCCCTAAATACTTCTGGAATCGTAAGGTTGTTATATAAATCAACTATTATGAGGTCGTAGGTTGGTACAGCTATCTTTTGCATAAAATCATAGGCATCACCTATAATTACCTTAAGCCTTTCACTCGATTGATAGTTAAAATATTGCGTAGCTAAAGAAATTAAGCTCTCATTTTTCTCAATCGCTGTAACGTTAACTTCTGGCAATGCATTAATTATTGCCATTGGCAAAGTCATCATACCACCACCTAAGATAAGTACATTCTTTGGCTTAAGATAAAGCGAGAGATCCAGAAATCGTTGATTATAATCAAATAACATTCTAGGGTTGTCATCTAGTGGAATACCGGATTGAGCTGCTCTATTTTCGCTACCAAAATAAACCCGAGCATTTCGTCCATCATAAAGCAACTCTTCAATCGTAAAATCCTCAGAATCATATACTCCCCTAAATAACACTCTTCTTATATCCATATCATCACTAGTATACTATTCTGCGCCTAAATACTCAGATACCATGAATAAAATTTACAGCTTTAACCAGCAAAGCTATATACTATATAAAGTTAAACAATGGATAAGCTATTAGCAATAAAAAATAGATTAAACGCCAATGATGGTCTGTTGGCGATCGTTATAGTAGTAATTTTTATTTGTCTCACCTTATTCTTAGGATATTATTCAAATCTTGTCATACCAGGTAATCCAGAC
>DAHXNJ010000037.1 GCA_027365445.1 Candidatus Saccharimonadota bacterium
CATGTCCCTCAAGCCATGTTTTGCCATAATAATCTTTGATAAATCGCCAACATCGCCAACAAAACCAGCCATAAGCTGCTGTTCGTTCCATGTAGTGTCACGCTTAATTTGGTTTAAAGTATCATATTTATTGCTTATTTCGATAGCTCTTAGCTGAAGTTCATTAAGTTCCATAATGATTATTGAACCATAATTAGTTAATATCTTTTATCTTATTCAAACAACAATAAACCTACTGGGTATCATATTAACTTAAGTCAAACTCTTAAAGGAGTCGAACAGCTTGAAGCTGTATTTTAGGAGTATTTCAACAGGGTTAGCTGCATATATGGTACCCCTGCTTAGACGAGGTTCGGACAGTTTTAACCATTGGCTATCAAGTGATTCAAGTGTAGTTCTAAAACTTAGCGTTGTTTTTCCTAAGCCAACTTATAACCTAGCGGCTTTTCAGATTTAGTACACCGTACTGAAGGAAGTTATGGCCTCAATTAATTAGGTAGTTGTTTGAGGACCTCTTTATCAAATGTAAAAACGTTATCAACTCGGTTCAGT
This sequence comes from Candidatus Saccharimonadota bacterium, assembly GCA_027365445.1. Taxonomy (GTDB): domain Bacteria; phylum Patescibacteriota; class Saccharimonadia; order Saccharimonadales; family UBA4665; genus JAJZWH01. Next base: position 553 of record DAHXNJ010000037.1, read on the forward strand.
TTATATAGCGCTATTATTAGGCAATCTACATAATCTAATTTGGAGGTTTCATATATTGTCAGCGAAAAACTATGCAGCTCATTGTCTACCTTCCATGCCGGGTGTGACAGGATTAAACGAATTCCTTCTATAATGTCTGATCGCTTGTAAGATAGTTCTTTATGAAATTCCAAAACGTAAATTAGTTCACTTATTACAAAATCAGGTAGCAGTATCTCTTCAGGTTCACTCTGTTCCAAATATTTTATTGCCTCATTTGCCATATCTTTTGGTTGATTGGTGAACAACCTTACCAAGTAATTTGTATCAATTGTTTTCATTTCAAATAATTGAAAGATTTTGACGGGCTTCGCGAGACGCTTCTTTAATAGATGTATCGCTCAACCCTCCCTCGATAGACCTATTTGTTTTATCCCAAAACTTGTTTAGTTGCGTAGGGAAGTCAATCTTTTTTAGTTTTAAGTTACCATCTTCAACTTCAGCTTGAAGATATCGTACACCATTAAGATTTAGCTGCTCCCAAAACTTCTTAGGAATAGTTAGTTGTCTTTTACTTGTAATGGTAACCGTTGTCTTCATAAAACCCAGTATAATCTTTTTCCTTACGTAATACAATAGCATTCGTAAATTTATAGTAAGGAAATGGTACACCTTCCGGTTTTGGCCTGGAACCGCCTCAAGGTTGAGTTGCTCCGATGGCACGAGACATTTGAAGTATCACCTCTGCCAGGTCTAGCACAGTAACTACCGTGATGGATTAGAACCAAGTGGGAGAACAAAATAACAATGGAGGGACATTACCTAATTAGTCGACAAGTCGCTTGACGGTGATTTTTGTGCATACATGACTTTAAGCATCTGAGCAAGTTCAGTATCTGGATTATCGAAGTGCTTTTTAAAATATTCCCAGAAGGCATTTATTTTTACTACTGTATTGAGCCAAAAATCGATTTCTTGCTCTTTTGATGTATCCAAGCCCTCTGCGATCATCTTTTTATCTTCGTCTGTCAGTTGGTATGAGGCAAAGAGGGCATTAGGATTATCTTCGGTGCCGGCTATGGTTTCACTTACCTTATTAACTAAATTAGTATACGGATCACCGATAAGTTTCCCAAGCAAAATAAACTCAAATTTAAAAACATGAGCCTCTTCTAACCAGTGTGAATCTTTAGCCTTACGGTCAATCTGTTTTTCGATATCAAGCCAGGCATGCATCCCCTCGTGTTGTAGCAGTATACCCTTTCCTAGTTTGCCAAAGTTTTGTGGTGGCAGATAAATTGCACGCGAACCTTCCGTATATTGAGCGGCAACATTATGTTTACCCTCAGCTAGTTTTCTACGAAAATCGTCTTCCGGCAAACGTTCAATGTCAGTTTCAACAATTGGAGTTAGAAAAGCAAATTCGTCAATTGATCGTTCTGGCTTCTCTGTAAAAAAGTAATGGATACCACCTTTTGGCATAGCGACACCAAGAGCAGTTCTTTCGTTTATAAAATCCCAAACCCGTAAAGCATCGTTGTCTTGAGTAACTTCTGAAACTTGCTTGGCCGCTAAAGCCCAATCTTCTACAACTTCATAACGTCCAGGTATATCAAGTTCTTTAATTAAGTCAGCAGTCTCTGGTTTTGCTTCGCTCATTATTTTCTAATGATAACATTCCCATATCTGTTATGTATAAAAGAAATGAGCATGAATTGACCGGCCCTAGCGGATTCGCACCGATTTAATGAAGTAAATGTTATGTTGTGACTATAATCGTTAAAAATTAGAACAGTAGAAACAGAGGTTATTATATGGAAGTCATAATGGTACACCTGCTTAGACGAGGTTCGGACACTTTTGGGTTCTAAAATGATCATTACTCCGCAGAGTCTTCCTGTATAGTTTTGTTCAACTAATTGGTTAAAGGTTGTTTTTGTATATTGCTAAGCTTAGTTTTGTTAATTCTATGGAACTACAAATAATGTGTAAAATATAATAAAGAGGACAGTATTTCTGGAGCCCTAGTTATTGATTGTATTGTATAAAAAATTCTTGTATGGTACAACTTCTCCGTTTCCGCTTGGAACCGTCTCAAGAATGAATTACTGCAGTGGCATGAGATATTTGAACTATCATCTCTGCCAAGTCTAGCACAGTAAATGTCGTACTGGATTAGAACCGTACACCTATATATGAGCACTTTTTGAATATAAGGCGAAATCGGTATATCTTAGTCCAGGAAGTTAAAAACGCTACTTTAATGGATTGTGAAGCTTTAAGCCCTCAATATTAGAGAAGTCTGAGATGTTAGCTGTCCATAATTCTGAGTTACTAATTATAGCTGTTGCTGCAATAATGGCATCAGGAGTTTTAATTTTGTATTTTTGCCGCAAATTGATGGTTTGTTGAGCTATGCCACTATCAATATAGACTAATTCGCCACTGTCTAACATCTTACTAATGGCTTTGTTTTCGCCTTTGGTTATTTCCTTAAAACCTAATGCCTCAATTTTAGTAATAATTGAAAAAACAGGAGCTATGCTAGTTAAGTCGTTACTATTCGAAATAAAACCTGTCTTATACCAGCTTATAAGTATATTGGTATCAATAACAGCTCGGTTCATTATATTTTAAATCCAACTGTCGCGTTCGTTGCGCTGCCAGTCTGACGGATTGGTTATTTTATCCCAAACACTTATTCCGCCCTTTTTACGGGAAGCTTTAATGCTAGCCTGGAGGTCTGCAAGCGTTCCTCCTGAAACTTGCGGGTCTTGAAGGGTAACCTTTGCTCCTGGTCTAAGATTATTACGTTCTGCATAGGATTTAGGTACCCTTAAAGCATAAGAATTTCCAGTTTTTATAACTGTTGCTGTTGAAGTATTCATAATACCTATTATTGTATATACAATAAACGTGCATGTCAATAGTATGTATTGGCGACTATATTTGTTGCAGATGAGCAGGGTCTCCATAAAACAATGTATGAAGAAACCGAACACTATCAACTAACTAAATATTTTTTAGATAATAAAAATAAGGTATTAAAGGAGTTATTTGACTAAAGAAATCTGAATTTACGGGTCAGTGAAAATTAACATAGGTGAAATTTGGTACCCCCTGCAGGATTCGAACCTGCGACCTTCTGTTCCGAAGACAGACACTCTAATCCGCTGAGCTAAGGGGGCTTAATTTAATTAACTGATACCGTATACTATCTTAACAGTTAAGGAGCGTTATATAAATTGGAAGTTAATAATTTACAAAAAATCAATGAATTATTAAAACCGTACATAGATTATACATCCGTATTGCCTGGTGGAGATTGTGTATTAGATAGAATGTATAAACTAATGGATATATATGGCAATCCGCAAAATAATTATAAGATAATTCATATTGCTGGAACGAGCGGTAAAACTTCTACCGCTTATTATATTAGTTCTTTTCTTACACAAGCCAATCAAGATACTGGTTTGATTGTGTCTCCGCACGTATACGATATTAGAGAAAGAATACAAATAAACAATCGTCAACTTGATCAACTGGAATTTTATATATTACTGCAAGAATTCATAAGTTTAGCCAAGTTAAATAATATTGCTGCTACTTACTTTGAGATTATGTATGCTTTTGGTTTTTGGGCTATGTATTTAAAAAAAGTAAAATATGCTGTGGTGGAAACAGGTGTTGGTGGTTTAATTGATGCCACCAATATATTGACTAATAAAGATAAAGTTTGTGTTATTACCGATATAGGCTTAGATCATCAAAAGATTTTAGGTAATGACATTAGAGAGATTGCTTTGCATAAAGCAGGCATTATTCATAATAAGAACCTTGCTATTGTAGTAGGACAAGATAATGCTGTGCTTGATGTAATTAGGAAGTGGGCTATATCTAAAAAATCTAAAATGATAGTAGTTGATACCGAAGAAGATGAAGAAAATCTACTAGTTTCATCTCTGCCTTCTTTTCAAAGAAGAAATTGGCTAATGGCTAAATCTGTCTTTCGGGCATTACAAAAAAGAGACGATCTTATTAGTTTAGGGCCCGTAGATATTAAGGCAACCCAGTTAACTTATATACCTGGGAGGATGGAAATTAAAAAAATTAGCGATAAAACAGTCATTTTAGATGGCGCACATAATGAACAAAAAATAAAAGCTTTAATTACTTCAATAGAAGAGATCTACCCTAATAAGAAAGTTTCAATAGTTGTTGCACTTAAGAAAACTAAGGATGTCGAAAATATAAGTAAAACCTTGGCTTTAATAGCCGATAAGGTTATTGCTACTACTTTTTATTCCACTAAGTATCTTAAATCGGAATCGATTGATCCTCGAATCTTAGCTGATAATTTTAAAAGTTTAAACATAAAAGAGGTCCATGTTATTAGTGATCACGAGAAGGCGTTTAAGGCAGCCTTAAGGCAGTCGAGCCTACTGGTCGTTACGGGTTCTTTTTATCTAATTAGTCAACTTAGAGATGAAGGTTTAATTTAGTGTAATTATATAGATTATGCATATAACCTTTGGGAAGACTTTTTAGCGTTATTGCGTTTATATTAAAGCTTAAGCATAATAAGTAAAAATATGAGCAAAAAAACCAAAAAAGATGTCGGAGCAATTTTAAGAAGAAATGGTGTGGGTTTTAGAGTATGGGCACCCTTTGCTGATAGTGTATCAATCAAAGGTTCATTTAATAATTGGTCTTATGAGGTGCCGCTTACTAATGAGGAGGATGGATATTGGTCGTGTTTTATAAAAGGAGCAATGGCAGGTCAGGAATATAAGTACTTTATCAAGAATGGTGATGAATTATTAATAAGAAATGATCCAAGAGCTTATCATTTTACGACAAGTGCCGGCAATTCTGTCATAACTAAAAAAAACTATCAACCAGAAACGACTAACTTCCAACCTATTCCTCTAGACCAACAGGTAATATATGAACTTCATGTAGGCACCTTTAATAGGCCAGACGCGGCAATTAATGGCACCTTTAATGATCTTATAGATAAGTTAGATTATTTAAAAGAATTAGGAATTAATATGATTGAATTAATGCCAATTAATAGCATGATGATGGATCGTGGTTGGGGTTATGCAATTGATTATATTTATTCTGTAGAAAGTCTATATGGGGGCAGATATGGTTTTATGAAATTTATTGAAGCCGCCCATGCGAAAGGTATCGGTGTAATTCTAGATTTAGTATTCAATCATTTTGGACCGGATAATAATATGGATCTGTGGAATTTTGACGGTTGGCATCAAGAAGATATGGGAGGCATCTATTTTTATAATGATTGGAGAGCTGAAACTCCTTGGGGCAATACTAGACCTGACTTCGGTCGCCCGGAAGTTCAGCAATACATATTAGATAGTGTCAGTATGTGGATGCACGATTGTCGAGTAGATGGCTTAAGAATAGATTCGACAATATATATTCGTAATGTTAAAGGATCTAATAATGATCCCGAACATGATCTTCCAGAAGGCTGGCTTTTACTTCAAAGAATAAATACTATCGCTAAGAAGATTAATCCTTATGCTATTACGATAGCTGAAGATGTTGCCGATAATGAGTATTTGGTTAAGCCAAATAAACAGGGTGGTGCTGGCTTTAATTCACAGTGGGAACTTAATTTCCCTTTTGCATTAAGAGAGGCCCTTTATAGTGATAAACCTGACATGATTAACCTCGCTAGTCTTTGTGCTGAGTTAACACATCGATACAACGATGATACGTATGCAAGGATAATATTTGTCGATTCTCATGATACGGCAGCTAACGGATCTGCCCGGTTTAATGATGTTATTTCTCCGGGTAAGGCAGATAGTACATTTGCAAAAAAACAGTCGCTTATAGCTGCTGCTATTCTTTTAACTGCCCCTGGAATACCGATGTTGTTCCAGGGACAAGAGTTTTTACAGGGTGGATCATTTAATGATTGGCAAGGACTCGATTGGGATAATGTTCCTAGAATGACTGGCATTATTGAAGCATATAAACACCTTATAGCACTTAGAAAAAATCAAGCAGGTATTAGTGCTGGATTATGTGGTAGATATATTAACTTGTTACATGTAGATGATGATAATAAGGTAATCGCTTACCATCGCTGGCGCGATGGAGGACCTAAAGACGATGTAGTTATTCTTATTAACTTTGGTAATCGTTTGTATCAGCCATATGAAATAGGTTTTCCACGCAATGGCTTATGGAGAGTTCGTTTTAATAGTAACTGGAAGGGCTATTGTAATGAATTTAGTGGACTTAACGTAGAAGATGTTCACGTTGAAAATGGAGGGGGATCAATACTTCTTCCACCATCAACGGTAGTCATTTTGTCGCAGGATTAGACTCTGTTATTAGATATCTCACTTATTATTTTTTATGTTATGTTAGGCTTTAAATATATTGAAAAATAACGTTGCCAATATTTTAAAGCAAATACCTGGAGGTTTGTCGAAACGACCATCATTGGTTTATCTCATATTGTCTTTATTTTTTGGGATATTCTTCATATTTCATCTCGCACCATTAAGTGGGACTGATGAGTTTACGCATTTTCCTAGAGTTTATCAGATTAGTGAAGGGAGGTTTTGGGAAAAAAGACTACCAGCTAATCAATTTGGCGGAAACTTACCAGTTAATCTGAATAATATGATTAACCAATACCGAAATCTGACCAGGATTAGTCCGGGGCATGCCTATATTCAAACTGAAGAAACATTAAACGAACATTATAGCTCGGTATCGCAAGTTGGCCATAAAAAAGTAGCAGCTATTTTTACCTCAGTTATCTTGTATCCTCCATGGGCTTATATTGGCAGCTTAATAGGAGTTATATTGGCTAAAATCATGCATTTACCGCTTATCTGGTATGTCTATATGGGTCGATTAGGCTCTTTAATAGTTTGGGTGTTATTAACTTATCTAGCAATCAAAATAATACCTTTTGGTAAATGGTTTATGGTAGCTTTGGCTCTGTTGCCTACTTCCCTAACACAAGCGGCAACTATAAGCGCCGATGGTTTGTTAAGTGGCATAAGCTGGCTATTGATCGCTTTAGTCTTAGCTATTATCGCAAAAACTTTAAAGCCTAATTGGTGGAGATTATTACTAATATCTCTACTGTCTATTTTTGTGGGATTAATAAAAGATGGATATTTCTTAATAGGACTTATTCCTTTAGCTATTCCATCGTCTGTCTTTAGTAATAAAAAGCTAGGAAAGATATGGCAGCTATGCACTGCTTTAGTAGTTATAGTTGCTAGTGTCTTATTTACACTCCGAACAGTTCATGCCGATAATGGAGTAGTCTTAACGCCAACTATCGGTATGTATTTCAATAGTCATTTACAGATAGAATATATCTTGCATCATATTTTTAGCTTCGGAATAAGGGTATTAATTCAGCCGTTCACTAAGACTTTTGACACCACCTATCTCGGTGTGGTTGGAATAATAACCAATCGACTAATTTACTTGTCGATAATGGTTATCTTTAGCTTATATGTTGGGTTATATATTGGATTAAGACAAATCGGTACTAATCAGACACTTGTTACTAATAGAAAAAGATTAGTCATAGTTTTTATAGCGATTTTTATCTTAACATATGGTTTATTAGCGTCAGCTTTCTATATTGGCAATACTTCAGTCGGAGCAACTTTTGTTAATGGGTTTTATGGTCGTTACTTCTTACCGATGATACCTCTAGTGTTAGTTATACCGATGACTATTAAACGTAAGTTAATTAGGCGGGATAATTTGTATGCCACATCTATTACGGTTATAGCTACAATTGGCTTAATTGCAACATTAACGAGTCTTCGATAGATGATTTTATGTGTTTAAGGTATATTCTTGGCAATTATTGCTTGGCGTCTTTTTAGATACCACCATAAAATAAAAGCTAAAATTATAAGACCAAAGATAACGCTAATAGGTGTAGATAATTTAGATATGCTCTGCCAGTTACCAGCAAGGGCTTTACCGGTGTAGGCCAAGGCGAATGTCCAGGGTAGGCTACCGATAAAAGTGAAAGCAGCAAATTTGGCAATTGGCATTTCAGCTATACCAGCTGGAAAACTAATGAAAGTTCTGACTACGGGTAAAATTCTACCTACCAGTACAGCCCATTCTCCACGTTTTGAAAAAAAATCTTCGGCTTTATCAAGATCTTTATGACGCAGGAGGATATATTTACCCCACCGCTCAACTAATGTTCGGCCACCTGTACGTCCAACTGCATAGGCAATACCTGCGCCAATTAAGTTTCCTAAAGCACCAATTAAGGCCACGTATAGTACATTTAAATGTATAGTTGAGCCAGCAATAGTAACTCCGGCAGCTAAAGCGCCTCCAAATAACATTATGGCTTCACTAGGTATTGGTATGCAGGCTGATTCAAGAATCATTAGTATAAAGATAGCTAGATAACCGTGATTATTGATCTCAGATATTAATAAGTGTTCCATGAAACCCCATTGTATTTATATTTTCCTTATGATCTATAGTCTATTTTATAAATAACTATTGGTAAAGCTGAAGTTGATATAAAAGTAAGCAATTATTCAGCTAAAGAAAATAAACTAGATTTGTTAATGTAAATGATTTACAATAAGATAGATGATTAAAGAACGGCAAACAAAGTATATAAGTGCAATTCGTAGTTATATGCAGGCAGCGAATCATGCTACTAATCATGAAATCTTGGCTTATCTGCGTCATCAATATCCAGACTTAAGTTCAACTACGGTTCATCGAATTACTAAAAGGATGCTTGAGCGTGGTGATCTAATTATTGCTCCGTCGAATAATGAAAACGTAACTCGGCTAGATTCACGACTTGATCCTCATGATCATTTTGCTTGCCAATTGTGCGATCAATTAAGAGACATTGTCTTGCCGTTAGATATGATAAGTCAGTTGCAGGCATTGATTGATGATTGCAAGATTAGCGGCAGACTGACTATCCAAGGATCATGCAGTAAATGTATTAAATATAAGGAGATATTATGAAAAAAATAACAGTATATTCAACCACTACATGTCCATATTGTGTCATGCTAAAGAGTTGGCTTAGATCTAATAAATTTGACTATAAGGAAGTGATGGTTGACCAAGACAGGCTGGCAGCACAGAAGATGATCGAAATGAGTGGTCAAATGGGAGTTCCGTTTACAACTATTGAAGAGAATGGTCAGATGACTAAGATTTTAGGTTTTGACTTACCAACTTTAAAATTGGTTTTGAATTAAAGAGAAGGATAAATTTATTATGGGAAAAGTTATTATTGACGTAAGAGAGCCTAATGAATATGCTAACGCTCACGTATCAGGAGCGGTTAATTGGCCAGTAAATCAAATTAATGAAAGTATGAATGGGTTACAAGATTTAGCAAAAGATAGTCAGATCATTGTTTATTGTCAAAGCGGTCATCGATCAGGCATGGCGATGCAGAAATTAAAGTCCTTTGGCTACACAAATGTTATCAATGGCATAAATAAAACCGAAGTTGAGTCTAAATATCTATAGCTTAGCTTAAATATACAAAAGTAATCGATTAACCTTTAGTTGTGCTGGTGTGAGCATTCCAATTTTGACCTAATATAACGACAAAGTTTGCATTATAACCATAGGCTTCTCTCGCTTCTAATGAGCTGGTTGCGCTAGTAACGGTAGTTCCCGGGTATAGTTGCTGTAGTAACTTTAAGGCGGCCGGCTTTTTGCCATTTGAATTGTCGACAATAACAGTTCCTGGATAAACAGTGCTGGCATTGCCTATATATGAGACATTGAATCCCTTTGATTTAAGAACGTTTTCTTGGGTATGAGCAAGGTTATATGTATTACTGGCATTTAAGATTACGACACTGGCATTTTCTTGTACTACCGGATTATTGGAGGTTATTTGTTGGTAATAATTTTGGATTTGGCTGAAGTTATTTAATCCAGCAGCTGGAATTAACGCATCTTGACGGTTATATGTAACATAAGTTTTAAGCAATGGATTGGTGCCACCATAACTTAAGCCATAGGATTTCATATTAGATAAATTGAGTGATTTAGCTAGCTTGGCTAAACTAAGTATATCGGCTAAAGTCAAGTCAGTTTTGACATTGTTACCAATTGCGCTAACTAAGTGTGAAATAGTTATTGGATTACTTAAAACTCCTACGCTTGATGCTTTTTGCTCAAGTGCTATTAATTCTTGTCGCTGATGTTGCGTACGATTAATATCGCTTAATGGAAAGCCGTAGGCATAAGGTGAGTCACCTCTTGCTAGAGCTAAGGCTAAAGCATGAATGCCATTTAAGTGGACTGGACCGTTAGGCAGTCTCAATGGTCCACCGTGGGCTTTATTTACGTTCGGGTCGTATAGACCTCGGGGATCAGGGCTTTTAATATCGACTGTAATTCCGCCAACAGCATTGACTACATCAATAAAAGCTTTGTAATCGATAAGTGAATAATAGTCTATTGGTATGCCAAATTTTTGCTCGAGGATTTGTTGAAGTTGACCCATGCCACCCTTGAAATATCCAGGTTGATTGAAGTTGACTCTAGTGTTTGCGGCATTAATTTTCTGATAACCCATGCCAGGAATATGGACCCAAATATCTCTAGGTATACTCATAGTAAAGGCGGTATGATTTTGGGGATCGATACTGACAACCATAATAGAGTCAGTAAGTGGTCCTTCTACGCTGTTTTTTCCTTGATAGCCGGCTAGTAAAATATTAACTCGTCCTTGGCTTTCTTTAAGATTAGTGGTACTGAATAAGGCATGGACATCACTAAAAATGTTTCCATGGAATATTTTATCTAAGTTATTTATTAATCCTGAGCCGTACCATCCGCCAATACCGATTAAAATTGCTAAAGTAACAAATACTGACGTTAGCACTTTACGTTTAACTGACCATTTATTTTTTCTCTTTGGTTTTGTGTTAGCTCCACCTCCTCTAGGATTTGCGCCAGCCCTAACTGGAATGCTGGTGTTGAGCATCGATCCCGATTGAGAATATGTATTTGAACGTCGCATATTGTTGGCCATGTTAGCATTATTAAGTATTGGTTTAGCTGAACGATTTTGAATATCTTGGCCACTGGTCGGCAGTACCGGTTGATCATTGTTCCGGCTTCTTAATTGGTCGATAGGTGGAAGTTTAGTTTGTGGTTGGTAGAATCGGCTGTTTGTTTTATCGGGAGAATAAATTCCGTCGATGCTTCTGTTTCTTTGTCTGCTATCCATAGGCTATCTATTATAATACTTTGAATAGTCGATAAGGCAAGACGAAAAGCATAAAAATTAATATTCAAGAATTCTATGTATTTTTTAAGCTGATTTTTTATTTTAAGTTTAACGTTTGTTTAAATTTTTTTTGGTCGAAGCCGCTAATTTTTGTTATATCACCTTTTTCATCGTCTATGACCGTAAAAGGTACCCCAATTCGACCTTCATTTACTGACATAAACTCGGACATGATTAGAGGATCGAGATCAGTAACCTTCTTTTTATAGGTTATATTATTTTTATCTAACCAATTGGTTAATGTCTCGCATGCAGCACAGATTGATGTTGAATAAATAGTAATTGTCATATTGTTACTCTTTCAAGTATTATTTTGATTAGCAATGAGATAGAGTACTTTAACGTAGGTATTTAAGTCTTTAGCCGAAATATTGCTATAAATAAGCAAACGCATCTTTTCTCTTAAGTCTTTTTCAATTTTTTCACATTTGTCGGCTGTACCAGGGGCCAGCTTAAGATGCTTAGCACGATTGTCACCACCGTCTGATTGTCTATTAATGAAGCCCTTATACATTAAGCCGTTAATTAGGTTGGTGGTATATGGTAGCGTTGTTTGCAGCTCGGCGGATAATTCTGTTAAACGTAATCCAGTATGTTCAGAGTCTTTTATTAGTCCCAGCGCAAACCATTCCATCATTGTTAAGCCATAGGGCTTTAAAAATTCAGAAACTTCTTTTTTTAATCTTCGATGTGCCTGAGATTGTACGACGCCTGCTTGATAGGTGCTAATTAATCCGAGGTTAAAATTGTCTGTTGACTTGTTCATAGCTACAGTATAACATATGAATATTAACTTAGCAAAGTTAATTAAATATAATAACTTTATAGGAGGAACTAACCATGAATAATGGTATGAATTCAACAAAAGCCATGATAACTCTTGTCCCTCATTGACGAACCTCTTTCCATCCTCATCGCGCAGCACAGCGCCATGCCCACGTAGTGCCTCTGACAGCAGCGGACGGGGTATCCCGGGATGATATAGTGCAGTAGGATGAAATTGGAAGAACTCCACATCGGCAACCGGTATACCGGCCCTCAGTGCCAT
>DAHXNJ010000052.1 GCA_027365445.1 Candidatus Saccharimonadota bacterium
CGAGATCATAACTTTTGTCTTCTAGCTCAAACACATCCTTATTTAAAGCAAAGCACTTCAACCCATTATCAAGGACTGTGTCATTCCATTCCTTGGATGTATTAATAAAGTGCTCCTTGAGCGTGAGTGTTAAGTCCTTTCTGCCATCATTGTACCGAAAGCCGGTATAAGCGAACATTCCTCTTGGTCTACGCTTAATGCAAGCCCTACTGATAGCGGCGAATGCCAACGATTTTTTATATTCATCTTTTAGTTCGTTAATATTCCACCACAGACTATCTAAAAAAGCATTATCTTCGTTGTTGAAATACAAATCTTTAAATCTATCTTGTATAAAAGTGTGTTTAATACTCCTATTACTAACTAGAAAATCGATATCTTTATTAGTAAGCGTAGTCTTACTATTAGCAATCGAAGCGTTGGCAATATGGTAAGAAAACTTTAGGAAGTCATTAGAGGTCACTTGTACGCCCATTTCTTTAAGAAGATAGGCAATACAACCGCTTCCTGCGAAAGCATCTAAAGCTGTTGTTGGCTTCAACCGACTAATAATCTGAGCGACAGTGGGTACTAGCTTTTGCTTACTACCCATATATCTAGTGTTAGGATATTTTGTTATTACTTTTGGAGCATCTTTAGTAGTCATAGTTTGTGACGATAATTTCTGTTACTTCACCCCTTTTAGACGCGTCACTATTTATCATTCGCTTAGCATACACCGTATCTATTCGCCACTTTTTATAAAGTTCACGAGTAAATGGGGTGTCGGAGTTTGATAACATAACTTTGCAACCTCTGTTACTTAAGTTATCGTATAGTTCAGCAAGCCTTTCGTGGTCCTCCTTGTGAAACTGTTCTTTGTTATATCGTTTAAAATCCGAGTAAACACTTTTCGGAAAGTAGGGTGGATCTAGATAAATAAAATCGTTGGTAGTTGCCTTTTTAAGTACTTCATCAAATCCGGCATGGTATATATCAGTATTTTGTAGAGCTTCGCTACCAGCTAATATTTTATCTGTCTGAGCAATATTAGGGTTTTTGTAGCCAGCGAAGGGTACGTTGAATTGGCCACTCTTATTTACACGATACAAACCATTGAAACAGGTACGATTCAGATAGATAAGTCTTGCGGCTCTCTCGATTGGAGATAAGTTTTCTTGTAATTGGCTCCTAATCTCGTAAAAGTATACTTTCTCGTTCTTATATTTGGAAAGTGCCTCGATTAGCTCATCAGGACTGTCTCGAACGATAATATAAGCGTTTATTAAATCTTCGTTGATGTCAGCTATAATTGCTTCGTCCGGAGAAATAGCAAAATATAATGCTCCTCCACCAATAAAAGGCTCGAAGTATACATTATAAGATCGTGGAACTCTAGAGATTAACTCGCCTAAAAGTTGAGTCTTACCGCCAGCCCATTTTATGAAAGGTTTATTAGAGTGTGGTGAAAGTAACGTAACTCGCGTTTTAATATCTCGTTCCTTTGTTTTGCTTATGCTTATATTCATGATTATGATTATATTTTACACCATAAGCATGATATATCCTGAGATTTTATTAATTCTCGAGTTCTTTGGTTGTCTGTGAACTTGATGATAATTCTATCCATCTCTTTAGGGCTTAATAGTCTTTTATCTATAATCTTTTGACAAGTAGTTTCTTCACTAAAGTTTATCATATTATAATATGATACTTGAAAAACAAATATTAAGATGAAGAGAAAAGATCTTTCGCTTAATAACTATACTTAAGTCTATAAATGTAGGTATGAATTGTAAAATTGGCAGGGATATTGTTTTGTAAAACTAGAGAGTTTTACTATACGCACAGCCAAAATCTAAAACAGCAAAAAAATCGCAAGAGTTAGACTAAATAGTAGTTTGAATAATAAGTCTTTTCCAATTCTTAAATGAGGCTGAACTAGTTATATATATGACAGTAAATTAAATTGTTAAATTTTAAGTATTATTGACTCCCACATAGTGACCTTTTCTATTTGCATAGCTGTTGTCCATTGGGTATCACTCATAGCATACGCTTGAAGATCAAGTAGGTCAAAACTTATACCTGGTTTAAGATATTGCCCAGCATTTGGTAGGGACTTAAGTTTTTCATATGGAGTCATATAGCCGTTTTTTGGATAACTGTATGTCCGTTTTCCCTTAGTATTAATTGTGGTAACTCTATAAGCACAAGGTCTATGAAAGTTTAGATAAGGCACAAACCAGGCACTATACCAACGATTAATAGCAGATACGTTATCAGCTGTTCTAGGTATATGTATCCAGCCTAAAGCTTTACGGATAATAGATCCGTTTTTAGTTTCAGCTAATCCATTATCTCCACTATAATACGGTCTACTTTTAGTTAGTTTGACTAACATCCATTCTAGTAATCCTGCTACCCGTTGGTTGATGTATTCACTCCCATTGTCAGCATGAAAGTTGATCATCATGAATGGGAATAAATCCATAGCAGCAGTTAATGCCGGGATCATGAATTGTTCACTAATACCCTCTACGAAAACTACTACTTCCCATTGAGTAACCTCATCAACTAGATTAATATGGTAGACACCCTTTTCGCCGTCTTTATCTCCTTGGTGAACACTATCTACCCTCAGATATCCAGGCATACCATTATTTACTGGTTTAGTCCTTTTGCCAATTGACACAGGAGTTGACTTAGTTTTAGTAAAGCTCATATGCCGACGTTGGTAACGACTAGTTTTTCGTAGGTTATATAAATGTGATGAACTAAGATTCTTCAAACGTATACAGGCGCTATTACCAAAAACCTCATATTCTCGCTGAAGTATCCGAACCATAGCTGGTCCACTTAGGTCTTCATGGATTTCATCAATCCGAGCTAGCTCTAATATGTCTTCAGACAAGTATTTACCAGCAAATGTTGGTTGAGTACGGGGAGATGGGGTAATGTGCCCACTAATAATATATTGACTGATTAATCGATCCATTTGGGCTTTAGAATACCCAGTAATCGCCATCAAGTACTTCCTTAGTGTACTTTTAGCTGGTTTCTTTAGAGTTATATAGCTGTGAGCAATAAGTACACGTTTTATGTAGTTATATACTTCTTTTTTGTCTTTGCAATGTAGGCTAATATCACTATTGCCACTGACATAATTTGTCATTTGTTTTATTGTTGGTATATGTGTGGTATCCATGGTTGTAGTCATACCTCCATACTGCCACACATACTAATTTCAGCATCATCTTGCGTTGGAAACCGAACCTTACTTTAGCCTCATCTTGCGTTGGACAAGAGTTAATATTGACAATATAACCTTACTAATTTATTCTCAACAAATATCATTATCTATTCAGGGGTATCTAGACTATGTCGACCTATTCTTTAGCTAATTTACTTAATTATCCTAAACGAGCCTAGTCGTTATGCAGACCGTCAATAAAGCAGCACATGTCAATTAGCTTTGCTTATTCTATCAATGCCGATAGCAATAGTATTAGGGATAAATTTTCCTCATGGTAAATATTGGGAACATATTATCTTACCAGGTGTACTATTACTTTGTGATAGCTGTACTAGAATTTTTATGATTTTGCAAGATGGTATAGAGTGGCCTTTTACTAATAAAGTTGAAGGAATATCCGAAAATGATGAGTGGGATAAACATCAACCATCACCGTACTATTTTTTCAAAAAATTTAATTACATAGGTTACGAAGTAGGTACAGGTATATATTTTGTCTTACTTGGTACGCAAATAGCATGGTTCCAGTAAGTTATTAGCAAGAAAATGGGACTGTTGGTGTCACTATGATTTTAATCCTTTCGATCTAAATAATTAATTTCAGATAAATCAAATTATCAGGCTCAAAAATGCTTATGGCTGGCATACTGGATTAGAATTTATTGCTTTCCTTGAGTGCCTTCTTGCTACTCTGCTTCCTATAATATCAATTACAAGAATTAAGCTCAGTGTTTTGTTTCTCTTTACGTAAATCCTTCACTCTACATCCTGAACTCTAGTTACAAGGTAGTACAAGTCTCCACCTTGCAACTATCGTCTCCTTAGGATGTTCTTATCTTTCTTATTACGTAAAGGAGAAGAAAGAAATGAGTGAATATAAACTAACATATAATGGTTTTGTTAATAAAGAGACATGGTTGATTAGTCTATGGCTTAATAATGATGAATATAACTATAGGTTACTAACTGATATTTTAGAACTTGATATATCAGTTGATGATAAAGCAGAAAGACTACAAGAATTAGTTGAAGATCAAATGTATGATCTTGATCTTGGAGTTAATCTATTTAGTGATCTATTATCTACTAGTTTATCTAAAGTAGACTGGTTTGAAGTTATTGAGTCTAATTTAGAGTAAGGTTAGTAGCCCTGAGTATGGCTATAAACTGCTTCTCTTAAGCATGTATATTTATGGCGATTATCTCATTACAACGAGTAGATATAATATACGATAGTGCTACAATAAAATCATTCA
Source organism: Candidatus Saccharimonadota bacterium (assembly GCA_027365445.1). Classification (GTDB taxonomy): domain Bacteria; phylum Patescibacteriota; class Saccharimonadia; order Saccharimonadales; family UBA4665; genus JAJZWH01. The sequence continues at coordinate 4,492 of DAHXNJ010000052.1, forward strand.
GTAGAATGAAACAACAAAAGAATTATCGGGACCAGTAATTCTTGGTTGGATAGCAATTGCTGATGATAATAGCAGATAAGCGATACGTAAGGATAGAACGAAGTATCATTATGAAAATAAGGCATTCAAGCAAATCGTTTAGACTAAAACTACCAAAGAGCACCCCGCCTTCATTAAGCGACAATCTGCTCTTTAGTCCCAGTGAGCTGAAACAAATGCACCGTAGCGAGAAGTGGTCTATGATTCTTAAAATTGCTATTCCTTGTTTGCTGGTTGCTGTTATAGGAACAACTGTTTATGCTATACAAAGTAAAGCCTATAATTTACCAAATAATTCCTTAGCTGACACTAGTGGTATCAATAGCCTATCAAATATCCCAACCTCTACTAATACTAGTAGTACCAGTGGCCTATCAAGTTTACCAACCTCTACTAATACTAGCGAGCCAACGAATCCAGCTTCAACAAATAGTCAAACTACCAATAATTCTAATCTACAGGCTCAGTTGAATGCAATTCAGGCTAAGGCTATGGATTCTGTGAATGCAGCTGAAGCTTCTGCTAATGCAGCTCAGGCTCAGGATACTATCGAGAACAACACCCTCAATGCCGAGGCACAAGTCGCCAACCAAGCCGCAGCTGCGGACAATCAAGCCGCAGCCCAAGATCTAGCAAATGTTGCTAATGCTAATAACACCACCTTGACACCAGCCGAGCAATACGCAGTCAAAGCCAATGCGGCACGCCTCTCGTGTATTGCTCAAGCCACTGGTCAGTACGGTCAAGCCATGGAACAGCTGAACAGCATGGGTGGCACTGCGGGCTTAAACTCCGTCGGTGTGGCTAGTAAGGAGGCTAGCCTCCAAAATAAGCTCACAAGCGCCACAAATAGTTGTAAAAACCAATAGTCATTTTTTTGTGTGAAATGCTACAATAAAAAATATAATGGATACAAACTAAATAAACAAAAATCACCAATTTGCCCTTGGGTTTTGATAATAGTTATAATAATCAGTGGTTGGTTTTTCTACAATCGTTACGCCTCTTCTCAGACTCAGGCTAAATACAATAGCGAACGAGCCTTATGTGTAAGTGAAGCAAAGGCTCAAAATTACTATGCAGAC
>DAHXNJ010000055.1 GCA_027365445.1 Candidatus Saccharimonadota bacterium
TTACATACATCAACACAATTGTAAATTAGGCCCCCCAAATCCGTAACAAAAAATCCGCATAAATGAAGGCCTGTATCTGTCAATGTTATTGCACTAGTTAACTAGTTATTTGCTTGTAGGTTTTTTACCGTGAAGTCAGGACTGCCGTTAGATAGACCGCTACCACAGTTAGTGGTATAGAAGGTACTTAGGTTAGTTAAGCTATTGTTCTCTATATTAGTATGATTATTGGCACACAGGTTCATGACTTTGGAGCCTACTTGTATGGTGGGAAAGGCCAGGGTGTTGTTAGAGATGTTGACGTTATTCCAACCGTAAATATCCCAGAATTCTGAATTACTGCCCCATAGCGGTTTGTCACTGCCGCGACCATAAAAAATTATGTGTAAACTTCCGCTAAAATGGAAGGCTACGTAATATAAATGGAGTACACATTGCAAAAACAAAAAGCAATATCTATTAGTGTCAGTTACGTTGTTCCAGCTGGTCAAACCCTATATCTAATGAATGCAGCTGGGTCTGTAACGGTTAACGGAGTTGTGATTCATTCTAGTGGATCGATAGCTCAACCAATTATAATTGGCGCTGGTTCAACGGTCGGATCGTCTTCTACCACAGCCATTGGTATTAATGGATATTTAACCAATAGTAATGGTATGGGCGGTAATTAGCTATATTAAGGATTAATTAAGTAAGGTGCAGGTAATCGATTAGCTGAATATGCCTATAGGGTAGTTGGTTCATTTGATCGTTTTTTTGTTTAAGTAGTATGTTTTGTTGTGTGAAGTATGACATTTTATTTTTATTTTAAGAAGTAAGACTGTATAATAATAGTTAATCTTCCGGAGAAACTATAACAATAATGCCTTTTTAATTGGTGTATTGTTATATAAACGGTAGAAATACTTATAAAGGAGGCATAAAAAGATATGCCAAAAACAATTTTAACTATGGATGAGCTCTTAGCTCAAAGCGATATTGAGGCCTTAAAAGTCGGAGATGTCGTTGAGGGCAGTGTTATATCCATTAAAAAACATGAGATCTGGATAGATCTAGGAGCCAAAGGATTAGGTGTTGTTCTACGTCGGGAAATCGGCTTTGGACAACAACTCGAAGTGGGACAAACGGTAACAGTTAGTGTCATTGATCCAGAAATGGACGAAGGTCATGCACTTCTTAGCATGAGGCGAGCCGTCAAAGAAAGAGGCTGGGAAGAGTTGGAGCGAATTTTCTCAGAACAAGAAATCATTGAGATAATGCCCTATGATGCTAATCGTGGTGGATTGTTAGTGGAGATAGAAGGAATAAGAGGCTTTTTGCCAGTCAGTCAATTGGCTGCTGGACATTATCCTAGAGTCAGTGGAGCAGATAAAGATGAGATTCTTCAAAAACTTAACGCTTTAACTAATATTAATTTACGTGTTCGGATATTGGATGTTAGTCGTAAAGACAATAAGCTAATTTTTTCTGAAAAAGAGGCCGTTAAGAACGACATGGCAGCAAGATTTGCTAATCTTAATGTCGGTGATGAGGTTGAAGGGGTAGTAACGGGAGTTATAGATTTTGGTGCGTTTGTTAATGTTGATGGCATCGAAGGCTTAATTCATATATCTGAAATCTCTTGGGAAAGGGTAGATAACCCAAGAAACTACATTAAAGTTGGCGATAACGTCAAAGCCAAGATAATATCAATCGATAAAGATCGCTTATCCTTAAGTCTTAAGCAGATGAGCGAAGACCCTTGGTTAAGTGAAGTTAAGGCTTTTAAAAAGGGCGATGAAGTTGAAGGTAAGATAACTAGAATTACACCTTTTGGAGCCTTCGTTCAGTTAAGTCCAAGTGTTGAAGCTTTGGTTCATGTCTCAGAAATGAGTGATGATGAAGGAGTCGATCCAGAAAAGTTATTTCAGCTAAATGAGAAGAAAGAGTTTAAGTTAATAGATATTGATACTGAGAATCGGAAGATTGCTTTGTCGCTAAAAAAGACTGTTAAGAAAACGTCTAAAGCAAAAAAAGAAACTAAAGATGTAAAAGACAAGAAATAATTAAGTTAAACCTCTTAAGAGACAGGAAGGAGCATGAGCGGTATGGCCACAACAATAGAAGTTGAAGAAATGATAACCGTTGGCTCTTTAGCTGAACGGTTAATGATTCCTGTGTCAACCTTAATTGCCGAATTAATGAAAAATGGCATTATGGCTACGGTTAATGAGCGGATAGATTTTGATACCGCTCAGATAATTATTCAAGATTTAGGTTTAGAAGTTGAGTTAAAAGAACAAAATAAGGAAGAGGTAGTTCTGCCTCGCAGAGAGAAGCCTAAGAATTCTGAAGCTGCTGTATCTAGACCACCAGTTGTAGCTGTTATGGGTCACGTTGATCATGGTAAAACAAGTCTACTGGATGCTATTAGGAAAGCAAATGTGGCAAAAGGTGAAGCGGGTGGCATAACCCAGCACATTTCTGCTTACCAGGTAGAACACAATAATCGATTAATTACTTTCTTGGATACTCCAGGTCATGAAGCCTTTGCTGCTATTAGAGAGCATGGAGCACAGTTAACCGATATAGTTATATTAGTAGTTGCCGCTGATGATGGCGTAAAACCGCAAACTATTGAAGCTATTAGGTATGCCCGAAATGCTGGAGTTAAGATAATTATTGCTATAAATAAGATAGATAAAGAAGGTGCTGATCCAAACCGGATTAAGCAACAATTATCTGAACAAAATATTTTAGTTGAAGAATGGGGTGGTGATACTGTTGTTATGGAAGTTTCGGCCAAAACCGGACAAGGTATTCCAGAGCTATTAGATATGGTGTTATTGGTTTCTGACGTTGAAGAACTAAAAGCCGATAAGGACGTGCCAGCTAGGGGCTTGGTTATTGAAGCACATGTAGAGACCGGAAGAGGACCGGTAGCGCATGCTTTAATAGAGGTTGGTATTCTAAAACCGGGTCAATTTATAATTTCGGGTAGTACTTATGCCAAGGTTAGGAACTTAGAAACAACTACAGGACGGTCATTAGAAGAGGCAGGTCCTTCTACTCCTGTGGCTATTACTGGTTTTAAAACTTTACCAGAATTTGGCGATGAGTTCAGAGTTGGTAGTAGTGAAAAAGAAGCTAGATTATTATCTCAGCAGGTTGCTAATGAGCGTTCAGTGACTACCAATAGGGGAGTTAGTAGTACAGAACTTCTAAGACTTATTAATCGAAGTAATGAGCTTAGTGAGTTAAATATTATAGTTAAAGCCGATGTACAGGGCTCATTAACTTCAGTTCTAGATAGTCTAAAGAGTCTTGAAACGGAAGAGGTATCAGTTAGGGTAGTAGGATCTGGGGTAGGTCCAATAACGGACAATGATCTTCGATTAAGTCGAACAGCTAATGCGGTGATATACGGATTTAATGTTATAGCGCCTAGTGCCATAAGACAGCAGGCAGTTAGAGATCGGATTGAACTACATATGTATAACGTCATATATGAATTAATTGAAGACGTTAGAAGTTCGTTAGAAGCTCTATTAACACCAACAATTATAAATAAAGAAGCTGGTACTCTTATCATAAGAGGTATTTTTAATACAACACGCAATACTGTTATATGTGGTGGAGAGGTTACAAAAGGCAAGTTAATAGTTCCGGCTTTAGCTAAAGTCACAAGAGACAAAGAGCTCTTAATGGAAGTACAAGTTAGTGCTCTTCAACGTGGACCTACTGACGTTAAAGAAGTCCTAGAAGGAGAGATGTGTGGAGTTAGCTTAACTACTCCAGCTAGGCTAGATCTTAAAGTAGGTGACCGATTAGAGGTATATACACAAGAAACACAACAGAGGCATTTGTAAGTGGTGATTTATAGATGATACAATTTACTAAGTAACAGAGGCATATATATGGCAATAAATTTAGATCGAAACCTTTTAGATGAACTTGGATTGGGCACATTACCTGAAGCTGAAAAAAGTAGTTTATTGAGTCATATCTACGAGACGCTTGAAATGCGGGTTGGTATGCGTTTAGCCGATCAAATGAGTGATCAACAGCTCGAAGAGTTTGAGAAGTATTTTGAAGCTAAAGATGATGCCGGGGCATTTAATTGGCTAGAAACAAACTTTCCAAATTATAAAGAAATAGTCCAAGATGAATTTAATAAGTTAAAAGAAGAAATTAAACAATCGGCACCACAAATTTTGCAAGCATCGCAGGACCAGCAGAATACTGTTGCCAATAATCCTCCAATCCAGCCTAATATAAGCCCTCAAGCCCAACCACCACAACCACCAACTGGACCATATCCACCATCAAACCAACAACCACCAAACCAACCGTTTGGTCCGACGGCTTAGCCTTTTTGTTTTATATCTAGGCATAACTTAAGTAGGGTATTTATAGATAGAAATAGCTTGGTATTGTAGTGATCATGACAACTTATTTTATTAAACAAGTAATAGATTGGAGCGGTTAAATCTTAGCAAAGCATAGTCATTAATCCCTTAAATAAAGTTAATATTAAGTACTTCATTCCTGAGTGGTTTTATTTAGCCACATCCTCAAAAGGGGGTATTTAGTAGTCCTAAAATATTGTTCAAGTTGATAGGAACGCGTTGATTAAGAGTACGTTTTGATGGTTAATTTGGAATCACTTAAGGAACTTGTTTATTTGGACAGGCTTTAGCCTTGCTAGTAGCACAAGAATACATAAGCCTTAACTATTTCCTAAGAACTAGATTCTTCTCCCATGCCAGCCCTCAAAACCAACACTCGCTGTGCAGTTTCGGAGAACAGAAAGTTATTCTTCTATGATCTCGGCATTAGTAATGCCCTCGTTAAAGACTTTCGTGAACTAGATCTATGTCCCGATATAGGAGGTGTGTTGGAAAACTTTATTGTTATTGAACTAGAAAAACGATGCAAAAATCTGAATGCTCAGCTTGATATGTGTTTTTATCGT
>DAHXNJ010000056.1 GCA_027365445.1 Candidatus Saccharimonadota bacterium
ATACATACACCTTATTAGATACTCAACTATTGCTTCTAGAGGGTATCAAGGCTAAGAATAGGACGGAATTTGAAACTCAGATGATCCTCAATCATAAAGACGCAATAGCCTTTATAATTAAGAACAAGGAACTATTTGGTAGTGATATCAAATTTAGGACAATCGAAGAGCTACATAGAATAATTGGTAATAACCTAGGGATAGCTAGCGGTATAAGAAAACGATTAGTCAGGATTACGGCAAGTAATTACGAACCTCTGTCAAACCCACATCAATTAAGAGAAGACGCTGATAATATTCTAGAGATAATTAATAAGACACCGGATCCTTATGTGAAGGCACTATTAGCACTTGCCCTAATACCTTATCTACAAATATTTGAAGATGGCAACAAAAGGACGGGTCGAATGCTTGCCAATGCAATATTAATAAACCTCGTAAACAGAGGTTTCAGTTTACGAAAGACAGATGCTAGAGCACTGGCTATAGCTTATCTAGCTTTTTATGAGTTCAATAGCATATATGCTTTATCCAAGCTCCTTGAGAACGAACTTAAAACTAGCTAAATAGGTGTCGTTCTGGATAGCTAGCTTACTTCTAACTTCGTTGCATATGGCCAGCCACAAGGGACACTCACTGATTAGATCGAACAAGATGCTGATTGTTAATTTTTGTTAACCACTAATAAAGTGTTCGAAAGTCATACATAAAGTAGTGCTAGATATTAAAAATAATGGATGTATAATAGTAGTTACTATGAGTAACTACATTGCAACAGTTATCAAAACGGGCAACTCTTACGCTCTTCGCGTACCTAAAAAATACGTGGAGGATGCTCAGCTTGAGTTGGGTCAAAAAGCGTCTATAGGACTGCCTATCCCCCAACCAAAACAAGATCGTAAGCGAATACAGCAATTATTAAAGGAGTTGCAAGAAATTGGTGCATATAAAGAAATTAAAGATCCAGTTGCGTGGCAGCGTGAGATACGTAAGGATCGTCCACTGCCTGGCAGGGGGTAGGTTCTGTGATTATCTTAGATACAAACATCTTCATCTACCTTGCTAACGGTATTCTCGACCGCAATTCCATAGCTGTTAACGACGTGTCACACGCTGGTATTACCAAAGTGGAAGCACTTGGATTCTCGAGTATTCCAGTAAATGAATTGCTTCTACTTGAGGCTTTATTCGGCGAATCGTATAGTCTGCCTCTCACTGACAGCATTATTGATCGTGCTATTAGGTTACGCCAAGCAAAGAGCATGAGTCTTGGAGACTCAATTATTGCAGCCACCGCTCTTGAACATGGACTTGTGCTATGGACCGCTAACGCAAAAGATTTCGCGCACATACAGGAATTAGAAGTTTTTAATCCCTTAGATCAGCAAATGGGAAATAACGCCTAAGCCTAAATTATGTAGGCAGATTATATGACCTGGAATTTCAGAATCATTAAACACAATAGTGAAAAGCACAGCTATTTTGCGATCCATGAAGTCTTTTATGGCGATAAAAACGAGGTTATTAGCTGGACTGAAAAGCCTATCGATATAGTGGGAGATAGTAGATCCAACGTTAAACGAATTTTTAAGCAAATGGCTTTGGACATTGAAACGCCCGTACTTATTGAATCTGAACTTTTGAAAAGTTTAAAATAAAGTTCGAAAATCGTCCCCTATGCCCAGCCATAAGGGACAATAATAGGGTTCGATCAATTAAATATTTGATCTTGTTTTCTAGCTTCCATCTGTTGAA
>DAHXNJ010000048.1 GCA_027365445.1 Candidatus Saccharimonadota bacterium
AGGACAACTATCCAATCTTTTGTTTCAGCAATGCGGTTATTGGTATCATGCAGGTGAGCGCAAATTTCACATTTGTTCATTTCTATATAATAACCTATGCCAAGGGTTTGTTATGAAAATCAGGCGCAATGCTATCCGTATCGGTAGCTAGTTGTTCTCCAGTTGGTGTAGCTATATATTCCCGCATCTATTAAATTAATAATAAATTTGTTAATAGTGTCGACACTAGATGCTTATTGGGTACTTTTTTCTGATACATTTTAACTGAAATATAATACTAGATAATTTATTTTTTTATTTAAATATCGCAAAATTACATCCTGCACCTATTTGTAAGTAGTGTCATAGATATGTATGTCGGTCAACAGTCCCGTATTCTATCACCACCTTTGCAACCACTCAGTTGTTTCTGTTAAGAGCTGTAGAATAACTTTATCTGAGTCTTCTAATTGATGATGTGCATTTTCAATGACTACATGTTTCTTTGGATCGTCGGCTACTTCTGTGTAACGGTCACCTAAATGAGTCATAGCTCCTTTTCCAGCTGAAATTACCTTTAGCGGATAGCCGTCATCTCCAAGTAGGGCATAGTCTGCATACTGATAACCTTGATGTTTATGCTCTGGCTTTTTAACGCCTTCTGGCAGTCCAATCCAAATATCTAACTCCGAAGTTATCTGACTTGGGTTGCCAACATCCCAGCCGGCCTTCAGGAGTCTTTTGTCTATAATTTCTTGTCTTGTTTTTGCCTCAGTAATATTAGCCATATTACACAACATTATACCTGAAAAACAGATATTAAGACGAACAGAAGATTTTATTCTTTACGTAAGTCTTCTAGTGTACATCCCGAACTCATATGGCGAGTGGCGAGGTAGTTTTGGTTCAAGCATTAGTCTGTCTATGTTAGAATACAAGAGTTAAATTATGTAACTATGACAGATAAAACCACCGAACAAATTGCATCTAAGCTCAAGCAGATCCGACTAGAAAAAGGTCTGACCCAAGTTGAACTAGCAGAAAAAGCTGGTATCAACAGTAACTACTATGCCAAAGTTGAACGCGGTGACTTAAAGCCCCTAATCGCAACAATCGAAAAGATTGTTAAAGCCCTTGGGGTTAAATCCTCAGACGTTTTCCCGTTTTAATTAATGTTTCTCAAAATCTTTGAGAATTTCCTCAATTACCTCTGGATGTAACTCCTGAAGTTTCTCGTAGTGTATTTTATTTTGCTCGAGCAGAAAGGCCGCCTTTTCGGGTGTTGCGTGATCTGGAAGGTTAATCCGTAGCCACCGTAGCATAGCCAAGACGTCTTCTTTAGTTGTTTCGTATTCTGGTTCACTCATAAACTACCCCTATATTACATTAGCCTAAAAACTTTTCTAAATGCAGGAATGAAATCATCTGGTTGGCTAACTGCTCAGAGTACATTCTTCGCATGACTTCACAGCTGTCGTTCTGAGATAAGACATTAAGACTACCCTCCCACGTAATACACTTATCTATGATGGCTAGCTTACGATGATGGCCATTCGTGAATAGTACGAGTATACCTAGCACCTGTAGATCATCAATTGCTTGTTTTGCCTGTATTCGGTAGTTGAATTCATGTTCATCTAATGGCTTGGTATTAACAACGACCCGTACTCCGCGTTTTGTCAGTTTACTAAGTAAAGGTAATACTATTGCCATACGCTTAGCTGTTATGAATGGGCTTTCAATAATAACTTCATTCTTAGCTTTATTTAGGTCATCTATAAAAGCTTGGTAGAAGCTATTTTGGTCAAACAGCCTAGAGGAGAGCATATTATCAAAGTTACTGCGTCGTCGTAGCCTAAGCATGTTTTTGCTCCTCTAATGGTTCAACGATTGTGACTTTACCATTATAATAAGTAAAGCCTAGTTGATCTAATTTCCCTGCAAGGAGGATGAAATCAGATAGAAAAGGGTTCCCAACGCGGGACGTATACCTAGCCAGATACAGCAATGATAAGGCTGACTCATCTATCTAAAAGATTATTATCATTTGCTCAACCAAATTAAATTAACTTCTAGATTTCAATACTAAGTTTGACGCCAGTTTCTTTGGCAATTTGAAGTATCGCATCGCGCAACTTATCCATTTGATGTGACATAAACTTCATTTCATTGTGATAATCTCGTACTTGAGCGCTTAATTCTGCGATAGCACCACGAATATCTGCTCTGTCGTTTGCAGCTTCTTCAAATTTATCATCAACTATGTCGAAGCGCTTCTCCATATACTTGAATAGTTTAGTAAATTGATCTTCACTCATATACTTATTCTATCATTTTTGTTACTTTTATTCATTAATTGCAGGGATTCGAACGTTTTTATAATGTAATTACTATCTCGAATCATAGGCTCTACTCACCATTAGACACTAACTAGATTGTTGTTCGCGAGCAGCATTGGCGTATTCGTCTGCAAGCTCGTTACCTGGGTCGCTGTTATGGCCTCGTACCCAAATTAACTCGGCCTTTGAGTTGCGATATAGCTCACAGACTTCTTTGACAATATCGATATTTTTAATGCCCCCTTTTTTCTGCCAGCCATTTGCCTTCCATTTATTTGACCATTCAGTGATAATTTTTATCCAGAGCTCACTATCGGTATTAATCTTGCAAGGCTGTTCTGCTGCGTCCTTGAGAGCAGCAATAATCGCATACCCCTCCATGCGAATATTAGTGGTCTCTAGGCCAGAAGGTTCTCCGCCCAAAATATGCGGTTTCATATCTTTGATCACTGCAAACCCACCCGGCCCTGGATTAGGGCTGCAACTCCCATCAGTATAGTAAATAATCATCTTTCAATCTTATCACTAGTTTTTGTATTTGGCTGGGTATACGTTCCGCGTCGAGAACCCTTTGCTGTCAAATTCTATCCTATTAGCTCAGAAATTAGAAGAACTTGGCTTTACTTATCATAAGGGCAAAGTGAACCTAGTTGAGCATTTTTTAATAATGAAACTAGACAAACCGTTAGCGAAATTGTTTGTGACGTATTTACTCAATGGGAAGTAACACATAATCGAAATAATCTACACCCATTAATAACCGAGCCTAATAACAACACAAAATGGTTAGTAACAGAAACAGCTGCTGCGATCATGAGCTCAGGCACTAAAGACACTAATTTTAATTTATCTAGAGCTAGCGATAAACAGCAGATAGCTAAGCTAATTTCATTATGGGGACCAAAATTTATTAAACAGTGGTTTGATGGAACGATCATTAATCAATGGCTGGACGATCAACATCTTACCGATATCGAAAAACAGCAATGGCAAGAAATCTTCTCACCAAGTCTGCGTAAACACTTTGCCGTAAATAATATCTCTGATCCTTTGAAGGCTTTAGAGGATCGGGAAAAAGGTAACCTAATAAATGGTTGGATAAGTAATAATAGATAAATACAGATATTAGTGTCGGATATGCTATTCGCTACTGATTAAAGCTAATAGTATGAAATATACTTTAATTTAATAAACTCAGATGGCTAGCCAATGTATTAAGAAAACACGTCTTACGCCAACAAAGCCTTCACTCTTGCCGTCGATGCAGGTTCAAAAGTAAGGCTCAAAGTTCTGAAGTCCGACCATAGTTCCGGTCAATATATAACACATCAACTAGTGGAGTAAGCAGCAATTTTATTTCTAACCTCGTTAACCAAGGCCAGACAAAACACCAAAACAGTTAAATAATTAAGAAATATATCGTTGTTGTTAGAGCTTGAAGCGTAGACTAGATTATATGTCGTTAACAACAACTGATCTTGAAGATATTCGTAAAATTATAGAAAGCGAACTAGCTAAGCGGATTAACGAAATTATTATGCCCTTACAGGGTGAACTTGAAGCTATTAGGAATGATATTATAGAAATTTATTTCATGATATCCGATTTATAGCATATGACTATCATTCTTAATAACTGAATATTTGAACGCATATATATAACATTATGCCCAGCCCTATGCATGACTGTAGCCCATACTTTCAGTGATTGGTTAAGCTCAAGTTCCAATTCTTGCAGAAACCAAGTTACTACTATTATTATCGATCAGTTATAGGTACATATTTCTTGGCTATATCTGTAATAAAAAGACTTACTAGCGGTACGATAAATATAAACCATAATGAAGCTAATGGGATTCGGTGAACTACTATACCGAAAATAGCGGCAATAATGAGTATGATCCAAACGGCTATACTCGATATAAATAGTGTCTTACTTGGTATTATGGTCCAAAAGTGTGGCCATGACCGAAGAGAATAAAGACTAGCTTGACCCTGAAGCACTAATAGCAAAAATGTTAACGTCATTAATTCGATAAACTTTAAATGAAGTACCTGATTAGCTAATACTAAACTAGTAGCTAGAACTATTAAAAGTACAATAGCTAAACTAACAGCTGAGAATATCAGTTTATATAAGTTCCAATTAGCTGGTCTAGCCTCAGCTTTCGATCTATCGGTGGCAATAGAGATTGTCACAAAATCATTAGCAAATAAGAACAGCACCCCTAACAAAGGGGATAGGATTATATTCTTGGTTATTATATAGCCAAAAACACTCAGCATAGCTATCTCAAAACTCTTAACTATTTTGTTTAAAGCCCAGGTCCTAATTCTTTGATATACTTCCCTACTGACCTTGACAGCCATTAATATATCTCCCAGCCCAGGATTAATAAGAATATAACTTGCTGAGTTTTTGGCAATATCCGTTGCACTTGCTACTGCAATTCCAACTTCTGCTTGATGAAGCGCTGGAGAATCATTAACTCCGTCTCCAGTCATGCCAACGGTATAGCCTGCCTTTTGCAATTGAGCTATTATTAATAGCTTATCTTTGGGATAGGCATTAGCAAAAACATTATGAGATATAGCCAATTGAGGATTAGCTCTTAAATCTTCAGTAGTACAGACTTTAACTTTCATACCTAACTGATTAGCTATTGATCTAGCGGTTTCAATATTGTCCCCAGTGATCATCTTTACATCAATACCATGAGCATTAAGTTCATCTATTAATTCTTTGGAGTCATCTCTTATCGGGTCTTCAAATGCTATAAGTCCTATGATTTCTTGATTAGTCAAATCATTACCCTTACTAACAGCTATAACCCGATAGCCATGGCGACTCAAGCTTAAGAGATCATCAGAAAAACTTTTAATAGGCAGCTTGCTTTCTTTAGCTATTATTTCTGGAAGACCTTTTAAAACAATACTATCTTTTCCTTCTAGTTCAATAGTTGCTTGAGTCTGTTTAGTTAAAGGATCGAATGGGATAAATTTTTTAGGTTTTAAAACTTTCAATTTTCTATTATTAGCATAATCTAAAACTGCTTTATCGATGGGATCTTGATCAGATAGGTTTGAACAGGCAGCAGCTAGCTCTACTACGTCCGTCTCACTATATCCAGCATAACTAACTATTTGGCTAATGGACAAAATATTTTTAGTAAGCGTGCCTGTTTTGTCGGTACACAGAACATTCATTGTTGCACAATCTTGTACAGCGGCCAATCGGCGAACCAATATTCCCTTATTGTTATTAATATGAGCTAACTGAGATGCACCAAATGTTTGAGATATAGTAAACATAGTAGGAAAAGCAATGGGAATAGAGGTTATTAATAAAACTATAATTAGCGGTAAAATATTGCTTACCTTACCACCAGTAGCCAATATATAACTACTAATAGCAAGAATTAAAAATAGGTTAAACCCAAACTGATATTTAATGATTGTAAAGATAATTTTTTCCATATGGGTTGGCGGGTGAGATGTTTCTAACAATTCAGCAGTTGCTCCATATTTGGTACTCAAACCAATTGCCTGAACTTCTGCTGTTGCCTCACCGCGAACTAAAACACTACCAGAGTACAAATCACCTTTGTCGTCGAGTTCAACGGGCAAAGACTCCCCAGTTAGACTAGACTGATCCACGCTCACACTACCTTCTAATAGAGCCATGTCGGCAGATATTATGTCGCCAGCTCTTAATCTGACAAGATCACCAGGAACCAATTCCCTAGTTGGAATAATTTTCCATTCTCCATCTCTTAACGTTCTAGCATTAATTTGTAGGGATTTACGTAATTGATTAAGTGCATTATCTGTTTTTGATCGTTGAAAAAGACTAATAAAACCGTTCACTATTAATAAAAGTAAGATGATTAGCCCTTCGACACGGTTGCCGGTATAAAAACTAAGAATCGCTACTAATTCTAAAAGCCAAGGTAAGGGCCCCCAAAACTGTTTAAACCATAAGATAATTTTGTTTTGTTTCTTTTCAGGAATTTCATTATAACCATACTGCTCATGCAATTTTTGAGCCCTTTCGGTTGTTAATCCAGATTTTGTCTTATCCATTTATTTATATTATACAGAAGTTATTGCCTGCAGCCACTCTCACTCTATATCCAACGCAAGATAGAGTCATTGATGGGTTGTTTAAAAAGAATATAGCAGCAAGCTATATGAAGTCCGTAACCAATTGAGTACTAACTTCATTAACTATGGCCAACCAACGATACGTATAGCATGCATGTGCGTAAACTCCATGCTTGCCAAATAATGATAATCAAGCATAAAAATATTGCATGGAATAGCCTAAAGTTCTATATTCATAAATAATATGGGGAAAATAGACGAAATGGTCGCAGAGCGCAAGATGCAAAAAGGCTACACTGGAACTCAGTACGACCCAAAACTATTGAAGAGACTAAGCTGTCTGAGGCAAGAACAGCATAAGCGCCTGTTGGACACTGGTATTGTTCGTCGGATAACCAATCTGGGTCTACTAGGCGAAGGCTCAAGTCCTGACGATTTTTATATTGTGCGCAGAAGTCCTGCTATGAAAATTACAGATAATGAACTGGCCGCCAATCCTGCCTTGGCACACCAGTTTGATGTGTTTGCAGGCATCATCAACGACAAGGCCATAATTCTACAAATGCAGCGGTTAGAGCCAATAGGCCATTTAGACCAATACGACCGTCAGGCTAACATTGCTAGCCTGGGCGTGATTGCTTGCACATCATTGGCTTCAAAAGAAATGCTACGATTGGATATTGACGGTATACCGCACCTCGATATGACCTTAGTTGAAAATTTAATTCACGAATTAGATACAGCAGCGGACGTCGACAATATACCAATCGATAAAGACTACCTGGTATCCGCACCGCCTATTGACTTCATCCAGCCTGGCATTCCACTAGTCTAGCTCTTCGAAAACGGGACCACCGATAAACTTACGCCAATGAAGCTAAACGGTCACTATTGGCCATTATTAAATGTTCTCTCTTTGTACTTAATTACACAGCTCCTACCTTCGTTGCATAAGTCGAACAAATTATAAGCAGTATAAGGTTTTTGTCTGGGTCTTTCGTAAATCCCAAATTAAGATAGTTATTAGTTCGCTGTCACGTAGAACCGACTTAACCCACGCTATCACCTATACGGGTAGATAGTTATCAACCCAAATGTAAACATCTACTATATGATGTTTCTATAAAGCACGCATTTTATTTTCTCCTGTTTGTTTAGTGATTTACAAGAAAAATTCGGTTGCAAATCTCCAGAAGGCCATGAAAAAGAGTTGCTTGACAATCTTAATCATCTGGTACTTACAGGTTCAATCTGGATATTGAAGCCAAAGATGACAAAAGCAGTGATAAGAGTCCTAGCTTCGCTCAGTATACCTAAGCCAAATTGAGATCGTAACTTTACTTTGTTTAACTTTGCCGTAATTGAAACCCTAAATTCTAGAGCCAAACACAACCTAAGTTAAATCTAACTATTGAAAGCCCCAGTATACAGCAGAGTCGCCATATTAATATAGTTACTTAATGGCTAAATTTTTAATTGGAAAAAACTGTCCGCCTATGCCGCCATAGACCTAAACAAAATGACATCTTTATGATTATCTTACGCTAGAAACCGATCCAGCCTTCAATATCTTACGGTGAGCAGGACTATAACTTCAAAAATTAAACATTTGGTTTATAATTATCTTTGCAGCAGATTAAAAAAGATAAGTAACGACCACCAATAGAACATAGCATTCAATGACACACTCTACAGATATCCGTCAACATCAATCATACAATTTTATGCTAGAGATATACCTAAATCCTGTTACTGGTAAGGTAATAAGATTTACCAGAACAAGCATCCTGATCTTTAAAGTCTTATATCTAAAATCAGAGATGTTAATTATATGACGAATAAAATGTGCATACGAAAGTTCTGGGAAAATCTATTAACCAAATTAATATATTTTATACGTCAATATATTAGCAGGGATCGGTTAGATAAATACACTTTAACATATAAAAATTTTACTAATAAGAGGATGCTTATACTCCAATATAGAGTACCCAGCAAAACACAAATCAAAATAATCATGAGAGGGTCTACCTGATGACAGCTCCCATTAATGCCTATACTTGGACCTTC
>DAHXNJ010000062.1 GCA_027365445.1 Candidatus Saccharimonadota bacterium
CACAATTGTAAATTAGGCCCCCCAAATCCGTAACAAAAAATCCGCATAAATGAAGGCCTGTATCTGTCAATGTTATTGCACTAGTTAACTAGTTATTTGCTTGTAGGTTTTTTACCGTGAAGTCAGGATGTCATATATGCCCAAGGTAATAATACTTAGAATAAAAACTACTAACGGATTTCTTTTTTTCATATTTCTTTTTCTTGTTTAATTATGAGCATAAGCATAATCTTTATAAGTAAATTATACAAGCTTTAGTGCTTTTTATACTTTAAGATGAGTAAGCTAATAATTAAGCAAATGTTATACTCTAAAAGACAAATTAATCGGGGTGTAGCGCAGTTTGGTAGCGCGCAGCGTTCGGGACGCTGAGGTCGTCCGTTCAAATCGGATCACCCCGACCAATGTTAGTCAGAAGTTCATATACTAGATTACTTCTTTTAGTATAGTAGGGTTTTCCAAGGGTAGTTGATGACCATAGCCAGAATATATTTTAAGTTTTATATTTGGATAGTCTACTAAATTTATGTCTTTGAAATACTTTAAAGAACGATCATTTGAGCCATAGATAAGCATCGTTTCTAAGTTGATCTTCTTTAGATCATTTATTGCATCTTGTTGCTCGATAATATATAGAAGAGATTCGGAAAATGATTTCCATGTATGAAGTAAGCTGTCTTGGGCAACTTTCCTAGGTAGAGATGAAAGATATATAGGAGCTAACTGTTTTGTTATTGGTCTGAGAAAGGTGCACCACATGAAGCATAAAGTATGGGATGTGGGACCATAATAAATATATTTTCTTATCTTTGTTGAGCGAGTAATTTCTTTACGAGCGATAATACTAGTAGGATAATATGCCATTCCAAAGAGTATTAGCTTTGATACTAGTTGCGGATTTGTGGCAGCGATCCTGAGGCCGATAAGGGCTCCCATAGAATGACCTATTAAAGTAAATGGTCCTGAAACATTGAGCGTTTTAAGAGTCTCTAATATGCAATCAATCTGGGTGTCATAATCGTATGTAGCCCTATTGGACATTGGAGATAATCCAAAACCTAATAAATCAATACAAATATATCTTTTGTTATTAGGCAAGTAACTAGATATAGAATCCCAGTATCTAGAAGAACTAGCTAAGCCATGCAACATAATTACAGTTTCGTTATTATTTGGATAAATTTCTGTATAGTTTAGTTTCATAATTCTAGATTAAATCCCTTTATTAATTATCCCTTTAGCTATATTAATGACATTACAGCTTCCATGACATAAGAGGGTTCAGATTTAATATTATTAAGCATACTACCTAGGGCTATTTTACCTAAGTTTCTTCTTTTGGGTCTCTCGGTATTATTAAGGAGCTTATTTCCTAATTTTTGTACTGGATCAACAAGATCTATTATATTATCTCCGGCTAAGGTTGTGGCTATTTGGCCAAAATCTAATCCTTGTTGGTGGTCGGATACTCCTACTGGTCGATAGCTTTTTTTGGTTAAGTATTGAGTAGTCCGAAGTTGCCATGGAGATAATCGTTGACGCATATTTATTGCAGCCAGCTGATAATATCCTAGATGGGCTGCTTCTTGACGCTTAATTGGCTTAATGGCGGTTTCGATTAGCGCTTTTTCTCCTAAGAAGCTTATTTTTTCTTCTAATAATTTATAGCCTGAAAAAGTGAGCTTTTCATGCATTGCTCCTCTACTTAGGTAAAGCATCATTAATATGTCATGAACTTTCGGTATCTTGCCAATTTCTCCTCCTATAACAACTGTGGAGCCTATTTTATTTGGGTCGATTGTAGCTGGTTGTAATCCTAGTTGATTTTGAATCTCATCAAATATTGCCCCATGTTTTAACTCTTGATCGTTCCATATGTTTATAAAGCGCTTAGTGGGTTCATCGGCATGTGGTAAAAGGACAGAAAGTTGTTTGCTATATAGAGCTACTTCGCCTTCAACTCGACCAAAGTAACGAAAGACATGGTCTAGCTCGCTAACTACTCTTTCTTTTTGGTGAATAGTATAATCTACTGAATCTATAGCTATAGGTGGGTCGGCCTCTAATTTATCAATTTTTTGATCGATAGAATGTAGATTTATTACTTCTTCTTTCATTAGTCTTGCCTCAAATAACCGTCTTTTAATAATCCTATCGGCTTAGCAAGTTCGATCATGACTTTAAGATATGTTGCAAAATCTATCTCTGACACTTTGGAATAAAAAGAGCTCCTAAGCTGTTGTCTAAGTTCTTTTTCTATTGTTGGTATCAGTTTTAAATATTTTGGTGTAAGTATTATCGTCTTAGATCTGCTATCTTTTTTGTTGTTTAATCTTGTGATGATCGATCTATGTTCTAAGTGGTTGATCATATTAGTAAGGTAGGGGAGGCCGGTATTTAGCTTATCGGCGAGATCGGTTAATCTAATTTCGCTATTGCTGGCATCAAAAATTGCACCTATTAGTAGCCATTGCATAGTCGTCAATTCGTAACTATTCAAAACTTCGTCACATATTCTTAAGGTGTTTCTATGAGATGACGCCTCTATTAATCCTGCTTGGTAAGTAGCAAGGTTTGAGATTGTAAATAATTTAGCTTCGTCGTTTATCATGTAACTAGTTTATTACAATTACTTAACTTTGTAAAGTAAACTATATTTTGCTACTATTTTACTTCGTTTAAAAAACTGAGTCAGTAGATAAAAAGTAGAAAACGAAATTTAGTAACTTAAATAAAGCCCATAGTCTTTATCTACTTATAAGTTAGGGTACAATTCATAAGGTATGTATATTGCTTTAAGTATTATTGCTGTTGCCATTATGCTGGTCATAAATGAAATATGGTGGCGAGGAAAAGATAATCATAAAGAACACTCAAGAAAAATAATCCATATTTTAGTAGGTAGCTTTATAGCGTTCTGGCCTTTTTATATGAGCTGGAACTGGATAAGAATTATTAGCTTGGCTTTTCTAATTGGTACACTTATCTCAAAGTTATTGAACATTTTTACCTCGATCCATGAGGTAGAACGATTTACGGTAGGAGAAATCTCTTTTGCTATCGCAGTAGGGGCTGTAACTTTTATCACCAAGATTGATTGGATATATGCTGCCGCAATTCTTCAGATGAGTCTAGCTGATGGCCTGGCTGCTATAGCTGGCGTCCACTTTGGTCATAAAAACAAATATAAGGTATTTGGCGCTACTAAAAGTATTGTTGGCAGTATTACTTTCTTTGTGGTGTCTACAGCTACTCTTTTTGCAGCTGTATATTTGGCAAGAGTTAGAATACCCACCTTAGAACTTATAGGTATAGGACTGGTAGCCGCAATAGTAGAAAATATAGCTGTTTATGGTTTAGATGATTTGTTCTTGCCGGTGGTGGTGGCTTTTATTTTGTCTCAAATTTGATTTTAATAGCATGTGCTCTTAGGGCATTAAATATTACTACCACATCGACTACTTCTTGAATTACTGCACCATAGATTGGCTTAAATCTTCCAGTAGCAAATACTAGCATAAGAACGAAACTTAAGCCTATTCCTATCAAAATACTTTGTTTGGCAATAGAAAAAGTTTTCTTAGCTATTTCAAATGCCGCTGCAACATGACTAAGATCATTTGGAATTATAACAAGATCGGCCGATTCACTTGCTGCGGTTGATCCTCTAGCACCCAGGGCAATACCGACGTCTGACCCAGTCAATACAGGAGCATCGTTAACGCCATCACCAACGAATGTAATGGGGCGTTGCTCTATATCCTCTAGAGCATGCAATTTTTCTCCTGGTAAAGTCTCGGCGTAAACTGTCTTTATGCCCAGTTGTTTGGCTACAAGATTGGCTGATTCTTTATTGTCGCCGGTGATCATGATTATCTTTGAGATACCCAAATTAACAATTTTTTGAAGTGTCTGTTTAGCTTCGGGCCTTAGGCTATCTTTAAGATAAAGTACACCGGCAAGTTTATTATTGATGGCTATATACACAGCGGTGTTTTTCTGAGAACTAATAAACTTATTCGGGATATCAACGGCTTGTTTTTGTAGATAATCTAATCGGCCTAAAAGTAAGTTGTCTCCCTTAAAACTAGCCTTTAGTCCTTGACCGGCTACTTCTGTTACATTCTTTACCTTAGCAAGTCTTATGCCTTTATTGAGTGAAGAATTTACGATTGCTAGAGCAATGACATGATTGGAGTTTTGTTCAACGCTTGCCGCTAGGGCTAATATTTCATCCTTACTATAAGGATCAATAGCTACAATTGATTCAATCGATAATATACCAGTGGTCAATGTTCCTGTTTTATCAAAGATAAATGATTTAGTCTCGGCTAATTTTTCTAAAGATGAGCCGTTTTTGACTATAATTCCATACTTACTGGCTCGACTCATGCCAGAGATCAGTGCTATTGGTGCCGCTAAAAGAAGCGGACATGGGGTAGCTACAACTATAACCTCTAGAAATCTGATCGCATGTCCACTAATAGCCCAGACGGTTCCTGCAATCAAATAAGCGGCTATTGTAAAGGGAATGCTGTATCTATCGGCAAGCCTAACAAACGGTGCCTGTGAATTAGCTGCAGATCGTACAAGCTTGATTATTAGTTGATACTGGCTATCTTGAGCACTATGAATAGCTTTTACGGTAACGGGTGAATCGTTATTTATTGAACCACTAATAATTTGGTCATTGATTGTTCGTAATACCGGTAGCGACTCACCACTAAGTCTTGATTCGTCAAAAGTACTTGAACCTTCGATGATCGTGGCATCTACCGGTACTAGCTCACCGGCTTTAATTAATAATTTATCTCCAATTTTTACTTCATTGGCCGCTATATCTATAACCTTACGACCTCTTAATACATGAGCTTTCTCGGGAGCTCCTTTTAAGAGGGCATCTAATTCGCTGTGCGCACGTTTCTCGGCGTAGTCTTCTAAGCTTTCTCCGCCCGTTAGCATTATAACTATAATGATGGCAGCAAAGTCTTGTCTTAGTATGACTGAAGCAATAATAGCGGTTAAGGCTAAGATATCTATTCCGTATGCTCCGCCTCTAATGTCCTGCCACATTGATTTAATAAGAGGAAACGATTCAACTATGGCTATGGAACCCATTAACCATTCGGAGATTGTGTTATGGTGCGTAAAATAGAGAATAACTCCTGCTATTAAGCCTAAGAAAGCCAAAGACAACAGTTTATAGTTCCATATAACAGCTAATTTCTTTTTGTACGACAATTTATTTGTTCCTGTTTATAATTTGGGGCGAATGATGGGACTTGAACCCACGGCCTCCGGGACCACAATCCAGCGCTCTAACCTACTGAGCTACATTCGCCATAATAACTTAAATACAATAACAGGGGTGATTATACGAAACTTACGACGTTTCGGCAAGGCTTAAGTAGTTGTTTATTTGTTTTTGTCTTGTTTTTTCGCATTAACAAGATAGTTTAAGTTTTCTGATGACCAATTCAATGGGGTCTCAGTAATGACATATGAGTTTTAAAGATAAAAATATTGCTTTAAATAACAAGAATACCCGTTGCCGGGTATTCTTGTTGGCGAAGCCATTTCTAGCTTTGCCTGTCACCTTTCGATGGCAACCACCTCAACGATGGTATCTACTACTTTAGCAGTATCTATGTTGAATGCAAGAGATTAAATAGGAGGATGTGTATAAATGGTGGAAAACTACTTGGTATAAACTGAATAACAATATAAATATAAACCTATTAATAGATCATGAAGCAAGAAAGTTTAAAAACAAAATTTAATAATATTTGGTTATTAGAATTGTACTAACCAAAATAGGAAAGCTCAGTATTGATTAATCATGGTCGTATTGGTTGGTCCAAAATAAATAAGATTATTCAGTGGATATAAAAATGCCAAATAAATTAATTGAATAGCTAGTGTCTTTGTAAAAGATAAGGTTAGCTTAAGGTATTTACATAATAGTCATGTCGAGAGACTAAGTTATGAATTTTATTTGTGGTGCCCCGGGATGGGTTCGAACCAACGACCTTAGGCTTAGAAGTCCTCTGCTCTATCCAACTGAGCTACCGGGGCAATATGGTGCGGGTGGGGAGAGTCGAACTCCCGTCACCAACTTGGAAGGTTGGGATAATAGCCGTTATACCACACCCGCATATTTTAAACAGTGGTGATTATATCACTAAATGTTAAATTATACTTCATTTAATACGGTAATTTGTGCTCCTAAAGAGTTAAGTCTTTGGGCTAAGTCTTCATAACCCCTGTTAATCGTATAAACGTTTCTAAGTAAAGAAACGCCTGGGGCCGCAAGCATGCCAATTAATATCATTACTGCTGGCCTTATTCCACTGGGGCATACCATGTCAGCGGGTTTGAATTTAGTTGGTCCACTAATAAATACGCGATGAGGATCAGCTAGCTCAAGATTTACTCCTATTTTTTTCATTTCGGTATACATTAGGGCACGATCTTCGTATACCCAGTCATGTATTAAGGTCCTTCCATGAGCAACGGCTGCAATCGGAACGAAATAGGGAAGGTGATCAATATTTAAGCCAGGAAAAATGTTTGGATGCAACTTTTCGGCAGGTGCTATAAGATGTCCGTTGTGTTTGTAGATATGAATATCGACTAAATCTGTTCGTTCGTTTTTTGCTTTATAACTAGGTGTTATTTCGTACTTGAGGCCCATTTTTTCTAGTTTTAGGAGTTCTAATTCGAGAAAATCTATCGGCGCTCGGTTTATGGTAATTGAGGAATTAGTGGTTATAGCGGCAGATATAAAAGTCATTGCTTCTACCGGATCTTCACTAGGTGAATAGCTGACATTTTTATTAATTTCTTTCAGTCCGTGAACTGTTAGAGTTGAAGTTCCTATGCCTTCAATTTTCACACCTAACTTTTCTAAAAAGAAACATAAATCTTGAACCATATAATTTGCACTGGCCATTTTAATTGTGGTTTTTCCCGGCATTAATGCTGCGGCCATGAGAATATTCTCTGTGGTAGTATCACCTGATTCATAGAGGACTAGATTTCTTGTGGGCAAGTGTAATTTACTGCTAACTTTGTAGTATCCAGACTTGGTGTCAACGCTAACTCCAAATTCTTCAAGACCGTATAAATGGGGAAGTACTGTTCTCCTGCCAAGATCGCAACCACCAGCATAAGGAATAATAAAATCTTTTGCGTAATGAATTAGTGGACCTATAAACATTAGTACGCTTCTTGTTTTTTTAGCGGCCTCATGGTTAATAGTGTCCAGAGTTAAATTCGAAGGAACTTTAATAAATAGATCTGCATTATTCTGCCATTTCACATTGACGCCAATACTTATAAGTACCTCTACTAATCTGTTAACTTCTTCTATTTTGGCAATATTTTTTATGGTGGTGGTCCCTTTGTTCAAAAGACTGGCACATAATAATCCAACCGCTGCATTTTTGCTTGTTTTTAAGGCTATTGATCCTTTGAGTTCGTTGCCACCGATAATTTTCAAATTAACAGCTGATCCGGTTACGCTAATTAATTGTTTATTTAATACTTCACTAATTCTTCCAAGGGTTTCTAGACTAAGGTTTTGTCTTCCGTGCTCCATTCGATTAACAGCTGATTGAGAGGTGGACAATCTTTTAGCAAATTCATTTTGAGTTAATCCTCGTTCTTGACGTATTTGGGCAATTAGTTGTCCTATTTGCTGGTTGGTTGTAAGCATAACTTATCCTTTTATATCATATATGGCGTTAATATAGCAATCGTTTTTATTTTTTTATTTACAAGTTAATTTTAATCCTTTTGTAGGCCTTGCTACAATAGAAAAATATATTTAATTTTGGAGGCTTCTAAAAAAATGAGAGATAAGCTTGTTTTCGACCTAATAGAGGCTGAGGAGCAGCGACAGAGAAAGGGTTTGGAGTTAATACCGAGCGAGAATTATGTCAGTAAAGAAGTTTTACATGCCCTGGGTAGTGTTTTTACTAATAAGTATTCTGAGGGTTATCCCAATAAGAGATATTATGGCGGACAAGTAAATACCGATAAAGTTGAGCAATTAGCGATTGATCGAGCTAAAGGTTTATTTAAAGCTGACCATGCAAATGTTCAGCCTCACTCTGGTGCAACGGCCAATGAAGCTGTCTATCATGCATGGTTAGAGCCAGGAGATACGATTATGGGCATGGAGTTAAGTCATGGTGGCCATTTAACGCATGGTCGTCCTGGTACCATATCAGCTAAATTATTTAATTTTGTTCGTTATGGAATTAAAGATCTTGAGACAGGTGAACTAGATTACGATTTAATGAGAGATGTAGCCTTAAAAACAAGACCCAAAATACTATTAGCAGGCTTCTCGTCTTTCCCTCGAGAATTAGATTATGCGAAATTTGCAAAAATTGCTGATGAAAGTGGAGCTCTATTAGTTGCCGATATGTCGCATATTGCCGGTCTAATCGCTGGAGGGGTTTTAGCTAACCCTTTTGATTATGGATTCAAGATTATTACGACTACAACTCATAAGACTCTTCGTGGCCCTCGAGGAGCGATGATCTTATCCAAGGGCTTGGTCGGTAATCCACTTAAAGCAGTCGAAAAAACTGTTGAAAATCTGCCAACTATTATTGATCGCACAGTCTTTCCGGGAATTCAAGGTGGCCCTCATATGCATGTTATAGCCGCTAAAGCCGTCGCATTTTATGAAGCAGGTCAAGATGATTATCACGAATACTGTAAGCAGGTATTAAAAAATGCAAAAGTGCTTAGTGATAATTTAATGAAACGTGGTTTTAAATTAATTACAAATGGAACAGATAATCATATGCTACTAGCAGACATCAAAACAAGTTTTGGATTTGATGGCAGTGTTGCTGAGTTAACTTTAGATAAAATAGGCTTAACATTAAATAAAAATGTTATTCCAGATGATCCTTTGCCACCTTATAGGCCTAGTGGGATTAGGCTGGGTACCCCGGCTATAACTACTAGAGGCTTAAAAGAGGAGCATATGATTTTGATTGCCGATTGGATGCATCAGGCTATGAAATCATATAAGGATGATCAAAAGCTTAACTCTTTAGCTAATGAAGTAAGGGACTTTGCCATTAGTTTTCCTTTGCCAAGCGATCATTGATTTCAGGCAATAAAAGAGGCTCCATATTTAGTTCAATATTAAAACGTTCTTTGATAGCATTTTTTATTTTATCGGCAAATTTTATTAAGTCGGAAGTGCTTTTAGCTGATCTGTTAATTAATACTAAAGGTTGGAATTCGTAGGTTGCGATGCCGGTTTCTTGATCGTAATAATTAGCAAATCCAGACTGCTCTATTAACCACGCAGCTGATAGTTTATTCTGGTCATTATCTGTCCAACTAGGAATAGTAGGGTAAATCTCTTTTAGATCACTAAGTACAGATACGTCGACGATCGGATTTTGAAAGAAAGAGCCGCAGTTAGGGATTAACATAGGGTCCGGCAGTTTGCTGTTGCGTATAGCAATGACCGCTTCCCGTAGTATTGATGGTGAATATTCTTTAATAGCATGAGTTTCTAGATATGAAGAGAGGGAATTATAAAAGGGCGGCAAAGGATTATTTTTGCTAAGCATTAAGGTTATAGAACATATAATAAAACGATTTTTGTCGGTTGTATTAAATCTACTAGCTCGATATCCAAAATTGCAGTCAGAACCTGTTAAGGTAACCATACTATTTATCTGACAATCATAAGCCTGGATAGTTACTAGGGTTTGAGAAATATCTTGACCATAGGCGCCAACATTTTGAATAGGTGTTGCGCCAGCTGTTCCAGGTATTAAGCTTAGGCACTCTATTCCTGAAAGGCCCATAGTTACGCATTTGCCGACAATTTCATCCCACCTTTCGCCAGCACCAATAGTTATATACGTGCTGCTATCATCTTCAGATATAACATCAAGCCCTTTAATTTTATTGACTATTACTAGGCCATCAAATCCTTCATCACGCCAGATTATATTACTTCCTTGTCCTATAGTCAGT
>DAHXNJ010000064.1 GCA_027365445.1 Candidatus Saccharimonadota bacterium
CATCATCTAAAAATAGAATGACGTGCCCGGCATGGGATGCTTCGTTGACGATACGAATAAAGATATTTTCCAGATCACCTTGTTTTTTTGCATTTGAAATAATTGAGGAGGCATCAAGCTCTAAGATTTGATGGTAGGCTACTTTTTTAGTGGAACGTCCTTCAATTAATCGTTGGGCTAAGGCATAAACTCTTGAGGTCTTACCGATACCGGTTGGTCCTATTAATGCGATCGCACCTGAGTTATTTGATAGTGCATTTTCAATTGAGATGACGTCGTTTGAATTAGTTAGCCAGCCAAAATTAGAACCGTAGTTTAATATTTCGAGACTTAAATTTCGCGCAAAATGATTTAAAAAATTAGTAAAACCATATGACCAATCTCTACCTATGCCTCCATAATTTTGTTTTCGATAGTGGATTAAAGTTAGTATTCTGGCTAGCCAACTGGCTACTTCTTCTACGTCGTTAGTAGTTAGTTTTGCTTGAATTAGGTAATCGTTAAGCGGTTGGGAGGTTAGTAATAAGCCAGCCGCTAAGTAACCAATTTCAATGGCTAGACTATTGTTGGCATCAGCTAGCTGGGCTGCTTTATTGAGAGCTACTTCTAGGCTTTCCGGTTTATTATCTAGCATAGTTTCAATAACTTGGGGAGAAATGAAAAGATGGTTCGAATAAAAGTAGCATTGCCAATGGTTTGAGATTCTATTCCAGACGGTCTTAGGATCATTATCTGTTTTATTAAGTCTAGCTAATAGCTCACCAGATAAACGACTAGTCAGGTCTTTGGTGGATTGTGGCTTAAGGACTAATAATTCCCATTTGGTCCAACTGGCAAACATAAATAACAAAATAGAAAGAGCGACAAGTAAGTAGCCATAGTGAATTTTTGAAATTATAATAACGGCTAGACCAGAAACTAAAAACAGCGTAGCTAATAGGAATAAAAGGTCAACGAATTTAGGCCCTATTGCATGCCCAAGCCTTGCTTTGCGTGCCCGTTCGGAATTTAAGTCAATAACTGGTTTCATTTTATAAATCCTAAGATAATCGTCAACAGGAATAAAGGAGGCAGTAATGGCCAAATAATTATTTGAACAATTCCGATGATGCTAATAATAAGAGTAGTTACAAGGGCTGCTATAAGAACCAGGATTCTGACAAAAAAACCAACGATCCGACTGATGGCATTATCTAAACTCGCTTGAGCATGCGCTGAGATACCAACGCCAGGATTTGATACGATACGTTTCCATGGTTCGAATAGGGTCTTTAGTAAAATACTAACTGAGAATGTTTGAACGTTACGGGATACCATTAGTGGCATTCTATTAATAGTTAGTTGCCATCCACGGCCGTACCACCAAGAAAAGAACGCTAATGCTAACATGCTGTTATTGTAACATTTTGAATAAACTAGAGTTTATTTATCTATGTTTATCGATGGTTTTTTTGTAATTATGAAGAATAGTATGAAGGATGGGATTATGAGCTGATAGTCATAACATCGGCTCTATATACATTTTGCCAAGAATATAATCATCTCAGTATTACCGCCAGAACTCTGATAGTTTAAATTTTTATCTTCTTTGAAATATGATAGATAACAAGCTTTTAGTTTAGGTAGATAAGCTATTTTAAAAAAATGGCGGAGGGAGAGGGATTTGAACCCTCGAGGGCTATTAACCCAACACGCTTTCCAAGCGTGCGCCATAGGCCACTAGGCGACCCCTCCGCACCAGTTTTTTATTATACAGATACCTTCGACTAAATTACTACAATAAAACTTGCAGTAAAGCAAACTTAGGAAGTAAACTGTTAGATAAGAATGGCTTTAATTAATTTAGAAGACGTCAGCAAACTGTACGGCTTCGGCGATGCCACTACCCTGGCATTAGACGAAGTTAGCCTTAGTATTAATAAAGGCGAGTTTGTGGCGATCATGGGCCCGAGCGGTTGTGGCAAAAGTACGCTGCTTAATATTATGGGATTATTAGATCGTCCAACTCACGGGTCGTATAAGTTAAGTAACCGTTTAGTCGAAAGGTTAAGTCCTAGTCGAGCGGCTAAATTACGACGAGATACGATTGGTTTTATTTTCCAATCATATAATTTACTTCCGCGCTTGACGGTTTTAGAGAACGTTGCTTTACCGTTAGCCTATAAAGGTTATTCTCTGACTAGGAGATTAGAATTAGCTTCAAGTATGCTAGAACGTGTTGGAATGCAAAATCGTGAATACTTTTATCCTTCCCAGTTATCTGGTGGTCAAATTCAATGTGCTGCTATTGCAAGAGCTTTAGTTAATGATCCAACTATTATTATTGCCGATGAGCCAACCGGTAATTTAGATAGTAATGGTAGTCGGTTGGTAATGGAGCTTCTAAGTGAAATACATAAAATGGGCAATACGGTTATATTTGTCACTCATAATCCAGAACTTACAAGATATGCCACAAGAGTTGTTTATATGCACGATGGTTTAGTAGTTCAAGATGAAACCTCTGATCTTGGACAGGTTGCTAAAACAGCTAGAAGAAATCTATATTCAGTGCCACGAAAATCAGTTGAAGATGATTTGGCTGGAGTTTCGCTTTTAATGAAGGTAATGCCAGAAGATGATAAAAAAGATGAATTAGCGGAAGAGAAACCAAAATCTAAAAGAAGAAAAAGAGGCACTACTATTAGGAGACGGTCATGAGTTTTAGCCCCGGTCATATTAAGGGGGCTATTGTGACGATGAGAGCCAACCGTTGGCGTAGCTTGCTTACCATGTTTGGAATTATTGTTGGAGTAGCCAGTGTAATAGTCATAATTGGTATAAGTCAAGGAGTTAAGCGTGATATAACCAATCAGGTTAATTCTTACTCTAAAAATGTAATAACTGTTAGTTCTAGAGCGGCGAGTGTATCAAGTTTTGGGTTTTCTACTGTGCCGGCCGTTTCGACCTTAACTAACCAAGATGTAAAGGCCTTAGCTCATTTAAAAGGCATTAGAGCAAGTGTTCCTCTTTATTTATTATCTGGCGTAGCTACGGGCGATCGAAGCTATCCTTCGGGCGTAGTAATCGCAACTAACCAAAATTTGCCACTAGTTCTTAATCAGTCTTTGGCCTATGGTGCTTTTTTTAATGATCAGAATTCTAATGGCTTTAGTGCTGTATTAGGTAATAATGCCGCGCGAGCCTTATTTAAAGGCTCAATTCCTCTTGGTTATAGTTTTACTTGGGGTGGTCAACAATTTGTAGTCGATGGTGTGTTAAATAAGTTCAATGTTACGCCGTTTTCTAATAATACTATATATAATGACGCTATTTTTATTCCAGATATAGTAGCATCACAGTTTAATCACGGATCAAGCTCAGTATTTCAAATTTTAGTAAAAGCTAAAAGTTCAGCTCAATTACCTTCTCTAGCAAAGCAAATATCTTTAACATTACTTCGAACTCATTCTGGTCAACATAATTTTTCTGTTTTACTACCTAGTCAGATTGCTTCTAATAGTACAGGGATATTAGGGTTGTTAACTGAGTTAACGATTGGTATAGCTGTTATATCTCTATTTGTAGGTGGTGTTGGGATAATGAATGTAATGTTAGTCTCAGTAACCGAAAGAATGCATGAAATTGGCATCAGGAAAGCAGTAGGTGCAAGTAATCGACAGATATTGATGCAGTTTTTAATTGAGTCTACAACGGTTAGCGTGGCCGGTGGTCTAATCGGTATTATATTAGCATTGTTAGTTGATGTAGGGCTTAGAGACACTACTAACCTATCACCTGTTATAAGTTGGCAAGTAGTACTGATTTCGGCTTTAATTTCGATAATGATTGGCATAGTTTTTGGTTCTGTGCCTGCCTTTAGAGCTTCTAAAAAAGAACCAATTGATGCACTTAGAAATGACTAATTGTTAGCTAGCTTATTATTGAGCAATGCTATATTAAAAGCTTTTATTAAAGTGTAGATAAAATACTTGGAAGAACGTTTCTTAATGAACTTAATGTCTTATATTCTTTCTTTTATCTTATCAAAGGGGCCTATTTTATGTTATTCAGCGCAACTACCACTACCAACTGGCTGATTACTGGTCGAGGCATTATTTATTATCTTTACTATTGGTTGGCTAACTAAGGCATAGCCGACTTGGTTATATTCAGTTGATTGAGCAAAGACAACCCCAATTACAGTACCATTGGTCGTAATAAGAGGACCACCGGAATTACCGGGGATAATATTAGCCTCTATTTCATATATTTTTCGATTAGTAGTTCCTTGTGCGTAGATATTGCTACCGGTTGCGTTAAATTCATTCATAACGACTGCTGGATCTGCTTTAAATCCACCTCCTCCTGGATAGCCTAATGCACCGGCATTGGTATTGTTGGAGGCAATAGAACTGCTAACATTTAATGGTTTACCGGCTAGATTAGAGACTCTTAGTAAGGCAAAGTCCAAGTTTGGATTAAAGTATATGACGGAAGCTATGTGGTTACCATTTGCATCTTCAACGTAAGGTTGGGCGATACCGGCAACAACATGAGCGTTGGTTGCCACTATTCCCTTTTTGACTACAAACCCAGAGCCTTCAACGATGCCACCACAACCATTGCCAACTATTTTAACGACCGATGGGCGATCTTTATTGATGGCATATGCAAGGGTGCTTATGGGCGGTAATTTAACAGCATTTGGAGGAGCTGGTTCGTTGCCGTTAAAGACTCTAGGAAATCCGTTTGGATCTACTAAGTGGCTTAAATCAGCAATAATATTAGGTGCTGGTGGTAGATGACGGTCCAAGGCAGCGATAATCTTAGAAGATTTTAGTTCATTTTGAAATGATACATAAGGTAGTGTCCTTAAAATTGATGCTCCTAGCCAAACTCCAATTAAAACAGAGACGACACTAATTAAAGAGCCTAATAGGTTGTCAAATTTATTAAGCTTAAATCTAACAACTTTATGTTTTAAAAAGATACCAAAGTATTCACCGACTGTTAGTAGGATAAATGCCATACCTAAGGTGGTTGCCAATGTTATTAGCGAACGAGCTAACTGTGTATGACCTAATGCAACGGTATATGGTTCAATTAAGGCACCTATTAGTAAGCCGCCAAAAAAACCAATTGTAGAAAGAGCTTGTTGGACAAAGCCGATTTCTTTACCGCGAATTACGGCACTTATAAGCAGGATGATAATTATTATGTCTAAAATCATAAGTTTATAGATTAGCTACTATAGTTATTTTTGCTTCTTCCCTTTAAATTAATCTGCTAATTAAGTTTATCAGAAACGGTATCATTCAATATAGTTATAGCTGGCCCTTGACTGCCTGATTTATATATACGAAGATCATCGTTATTTGTTTGCCAGCTATTTAAGATTGGCTGTAATAGGTGCCATGAAGTTAAGATTTCTTTTTTGGTTGCAAATAAAAGTTTATCTCCACGAATAGCGTCGACCAAAACTCTTTCATAAGCATCGTGACTATCGTCAAAATCTTGACTGTAACTAAAATTCATTTTCACTGTTCTTAAGTTATGAATAAAGCCCGGCTGTTCAATTATTAAATTAATATCTATACCTTCGTCTGGCTGAATTCTAAAGGTCAGTATATTAGGGTTAGAATCGCCAAAATAAACTTGAATGATGGTTGCTTTCTCGTCTAGTGACTTACCGGTAGTTAGTTGAAATATACAATTTTTCCATGTTGGATTGTTGCTTTTCAGTATCATGGATACAAAAGTTTCAGTTGCTGAATGAGGGTTATTTACCTCTTCCTTATAACTGTCATATTGTCCTCTTATTACTGAATTTAAGACTTCTTCTCTAACGGTCTGCGGTATAAGCGAAGCTAAAAATTCGTATTTCTTAGAATGAACTTCATCACTGGTTAGTTCTTGAGGCATATCCATAGCCGTAAGGGCAAGAAGCTGCATAAGATGACTTTGAATTAAGTCTCTCATTGCCCCTACGTTTTCATAAAAGTTGACTCTATTCTCAATTCCTATTTTTTCTTTGGCTATTACGTGTATGCGACTAATGTGTTTAGCATCCCATTGGCTAGAAAAGACAGGATTATGTCTTCTGAATTTTAAAATGTTTTGAGCTGTTTCTTTGGCTAGATAGTGATCAATTCTAAAAATTTGCTCTTCACTAAATACTTTTTCAGTTTCGTTTATAAGCTCTTCAGCAGAGGTAATATCGTAACCAAATGGCTTTTCAACTAATAATCTAGTTACTGCTTTTTGGTGTTCGCAGCTGGAATTCAAACCGTGTTTTCCTAAACTAGTGATGATTGGACCATAAACTTGTGGGGGTATCGATAAATAAAACAGACGATCCATGCACTTGCCTGCTGCTTGTTCTATTGAAGATAGATAATGGGATAAATTAATATAGTCTTCGTCTACTAATGGATCGAGCTTAAACATTTCTAGCCACGAACTTAGCTTATGGATAATGTCAGGATCGCAAACGTTATTTTCTTCGCTAACGCATAAATTCACCGTATCTAAAATCTCATCTTTGGATACTTCGCGGCGACTAATTCCTATTATTTTGGTCCCTTCAGGCAGTAGGTTGTCTTTGCAGAGTCGGTAAATTGCCGGGAGTACTTTCCTTTTAGCCAGATCTCCGGTTATGCCGAATATAATTAAGATTGAACTTTCTAATTTTGGATTTTGAGACATTTTAGATTAATCGTCCTTATTAAAAGCGTGGCCACCAAATTTATTACGCATTGCTGATAGGAGTTTTGTAGCAAAGTTAGTCTCACCAGCTTGGGAGGCTATGCGTACATCGAGAGCTGCTTTAATAGAAGGCATTTTTATTCCTTGATCTGCTGCGGCTTCCAGGGTCCATCTAGCTTCACCATTTTCTGCTACATAACCATTTATGCCATTTAGCTCAGGATTCTCTTTTAAAGCGTCTCGACATAACTGATTAAGCCATGATGTAATAACGCTATGATGTTGCCAAACTTCACCGGCATCGCCAAGATTAATGTTCTTATAAGGCCCTTCTTTAAGCATTCTATATCCTTCGGCTAGACTTTCCATCATGCCATACTCTATGGCGTTATGGACCATTTTAACGAAGTGTCCGCTACCGCTAGGGCCAAAATAGGCATATCCACCTTCTGGTTGAGCTAAGCATTTTAGAGCGGGTTCAACTTGATCAAAAGCTTCTTTATTGTTAGCACCTGCCATCATTGAAAAGCCGTTATCGTAGCCCCAGACTCCTCCACTAACGCCGACATCTACTAAATAGTGACCCTGTTCTTCTACGCGTTGGCTTAATTTTTTAGTTAATCTGAAGTCTGAATTTCCACCATCTATTAGGATGCTATTTTTAGGTAATAATTTAAACCATTCATCAACTTGTTCATCGACAACATTAGCAGGAAGCATTAACCATAAGATTATTCTTTCATTATTAAAAGCTGCTATGACTGCTTCTTTTGTATCAGCTTTAATGGCTCCAAAAGTAACTGCCTCGTCAATTTTTTCTACTGAGCGGTTATGGGCAATAACTTCTATGTTTGCGTCACACAGTTTATTGGCTATCTGCATACCCATTCTACCTAGACCATGGATGGCTATTTTCATTGTTTCCCCTCTATCTGATCGTTGTATATATACGATTCGCTAATTTGTTTTATTATTTGGGCTGGTTGTTCGCTTAATGTTAAGTCTTGATTTATTAAGCGTTCAAGTTGAACTTTCTTCTCTTCTCCGGTTGCAATTAAGAAAGCGGTAGTTAATTTTCTAAAAGTATTGAAGGTTATAGTAATTCGCGTAAATGGAGTTGCCTCATAGCCAATGACAAGTTCGTTTGTCTCCTGGGTGGCAATCGAGCCAGGCAAAATACCGGCGATATGACCATCACTACCCATGCCAAATTGACCAATAATAGACATTGACTCATCGATGGAGCTCATTAATTCTTGCTTGAATTTAGCTAATGTAATTTCAAGATTATTAGAATCTGGTGTTAATACTTCAATCAACTTAGCGTTCTTAGCATCGAATCCAGCGTTCATTAATTGAGCCCAGTTGGAGTTTGGATGATTATATGCTCCATATCTTTCGTCAACTAAGGATATAGTTAAGTTTGATGATAGTTCGCTGTCTATTCTTTCCATAATTTCAACGGAAAGTTTAATGTTACTTCCTCCAGACACTAACCAAAGGGTAGGTCCTAAGTAAAGTGCGCTTTTGAGTTTAGAAGCTATTGGACTAATGGCAATCTCGGCAATACCTATTTTATATACCTGCATATTTACTACTATACCTTTAAAACTGAGATTACGGCTAGATTTTAACTGATATAAATTAAAAAACCTATCACTTAGATTATAAGACGATAGGTTTTTTTTCGCAAAAGTAGGTTTATTTACGAGCGAGGAACTTGAGGACGAGCTTCGCTTACAGCGATTGCACGACCCTTTAAATCTTTGCCGTTAAGCTGGTCGATGGCAGCCTTAGCTTCATCGTCATTGCTCATTTCTACAAAACCAAAGCCTTTGCTTCGGTTAGTGTCACGATCGACAATTACTTTTGCAGATACGACTGTTCCTGCTTCGCTAAAAAAGCTAGCTAGGTCGTCGTCAGTGGCAGTCCAAGCCAATGAGCCGACAAATAGTTTATTTGCCATAATAAAATTTTTACCTCTTTCTTCGCCTTGAGGTAAGTCGCACTACTGTCGCTTAGCTGCACCTCATTATCCGAAAACTTAATGTTAATACTATCTAGAACTTCTCTAATACAGATTTACTAGCAGCTTCTTCTAGTGTGGCATTATTGTTGCATAAACGCATATGTTTTGCAAGCACATGCGTTTAGAATCCAATAAATATCTAAAAAGTTAATAAATATTAGCTAATTAACTGGGTAAATCAATGCGCATAAAACCTTCAGCTAGTTTATAGCCGGCCTTTTTGCCACTTAATATAGCCATGCTATGAAATCTTTCTTGTGTTGTCTTAAAGTCTTTTATTTGGCTAGCGTGCGATTTTAATGCTTGCATTTTATTGTCGAAAGTTTCGGTTATATCTTCATAGTAATTTTGCTCATCAAAATTTGTTAATAAGAGGGTCTTTACTTTATGGGGCTTCAATCCCTGCTCGTAAAGGTCTGGAAACGTTAGGTGGTCTCTTGCCAATGGGAAAACAGCATCAAGAGTTGCTTGTCCGGCGGCTCGATGATCAGGGTGATTAACAAAACTTCTGGTTTTTGAATAGATGACGCTTGGATCCATCGTTATTACCACGTCTGGTTTTAGGCGTCTAATCTCTTTAACAATTTGTTTTTTTAGATCCATTGTTATTTCTAATGCTCCATCAGGGTAATTTAAAAAAGTTACTCCCTTACCGCCAAGGGACAAAAGAGCGGCTCGTTGCTCCTCTTGGCGTATTTTTATTAGCTCTTCGCTAGATATGTTTTGGTCATCAGTTCCTTTACTACCATCAGTCAATAAAAGGTAGTATATTTCTGCTCCTGCTTCGGCATATTTAGCCATAGTTGCCGATGAGCTAAAGTCTAAATCGTCTGGGTGGGCAGCAACTCCTAATACTATTTTTGGATTTAATTGATCAAACTGCATATAAACCTCGTTTAGAATATATTAAACTTATTATAGCTATACTTATTGTTTAATTTGGGTCGTATATAATTTAAGTTATGATTTGGGCGAAAACTTAAATAAATATTTGATCGTAGCCATAAATATAGCAGGCAAATTATTTTTATGATAGAGATTCTTAATCTTAAAATCGGTCGATTTGGCTTTTTGCTGAAAGGCTTAAGGCTTATTAGTAGTTCAAAACTATCTTTATTTCTTAGTCTTGCTACCTTATTGGCGTTGGTAGCAACCAGTCATTTACCACTGACTCATGATCTAACGATAGATATTTCCTGGCCTAATTGTTCTCGTTTGAGTTCAGTCGGTAGTTATAGCGCAGCTATTATTGGTGCTAATGGTGGTTTAGATTTTAGGCCTAATCCTTGCTTAGGGCTTGAGGGTAAGTTGACAAATAGTCTAGCTACTTATGCCAACACAGGTGACCCAGGCTTTCCGCGAATTCGTCAATTGGGTAAAAGCCCGTTGAATTGCAAAAATAATAATCAATTAATTTGTTATTCATTTAACTATGGCTATCAGGCAGCTTTGTATTCATTAAAACAAGCTAATCTAGCCGATATTCATAGTTCTTTTTGGTGGCTAGATGTCGAATCTATTAATAGTTGGACTACTTCTGTTATGGCTAATAGAGCCGATATTATGGGTATGATCTATGCCATAAAAACGGTGCGTTTCCTAAGGCCCAAAATTGGCATCTACACAACCAATAATCAATGGGTGGCAACCGTAGGCCATTGGAATATTAATCTTCCTCTATGGCTAGGAACTGGGCAGACAAATGCTCAGGCAGCAGCAAAGTATTGTAATCAGCGATCGATTATTGGTTCAAATATAGTACTGACTCAATATACTATCGGAAGGCTGGATTACGATTATCGCTGCCCCTAAGCAAGAAGATATCTTTATTATTAGCGATTGACAGTAGACATGTCGGCGTATCTTTGGCCGGCAGTTGATCCAACTGGTGCAACTTCGTCTATTCTTTTTAAGTCTTCTGCAGACAGCTTAATATCTACGGCAGCAATGTTTTCTTTTAGATATTCTATATGCTTAGTGCCTGGTATAGGTACAATATCTTGTCCTTGAGCCAATACCCAAGCTAGTGCTAGTTGACCAGGTGTAACTGATTTTTCGATAGCAATTTGTTTTAATTTATCTACTAGCTCTAGATTCTTGTAGAAGTTGTCGCCTTGAAATCTTGGATGATTACGTCTAGTGTCGTTTTCAGGAAGATCTTCTGGTCTTTTATATCTACCGGTTAGAAACCCACGGCCCAAAGGACTATAAGCGACAAAACCAATACCTAATTCACGTACTGTGTCTAATAATTCAGCCTCAGGGTCTCTAGTCCATAAACTATATTCGGTTTGTAAAGCGGTAATTTGATGAATTTTAGCAGCCCTTCTTATGGTTTCAGGTGCGGCTTCACTCATGCCTATATACCTAACTTTTCCTTCTTTAACTAATTCCGCCATCGCCTGAATAGTTTCTTCAATTGGCGTATCTTTGTCGACTCGGTGTTGATAGTAGAGGTCGATGTAATCAACATTAAGTCTTTTTAAGCTTTCTTCACAAGATTTTTTTACGTACTCAGGTTTACCGTTAACACCTAAAAAATTACCTTGAGTATCTCTTACATTGCCGAACTTAGTGGCAAGAATTAACTTATCCCGGCGATCTTTAATTGCTTTACCGACGAGTTTTTCATTAGTAAAGGGACCATACATGTCCGCTGTATCTAAAAAGTTAATACCGTTATCTAATGCATAATGTATCGTTTCAATTGCTTCGCTTTCACTAGCTTGTCCATAAAAATCACTTAGCCCCATGCAGCCAAAACCGATGGTTGAGACTTCTAATGCTCCTATTTTTCGTGTATTCATTTATTCCCTCCTGTATTAACTTGATATTTGGTTTTATAGCATATTAAAGTACATGCAACCTTAATATTATCCTAGAAGCCTGAAGAATGACTATAAGATAATAAACTTTAGTGTATCTTATTCATTTGTTCTTAATTTTAAAGCTAGTGGATAGCAAATTCACGATAAAAATACTTACAGTTAATAAGCCAAAAGATTTACAGCAAAGTCTATGGAGAAAGTTTTAAAATAAAAATATATTTTTTATTAGGTACTTAAGTAATTAAAAGGAGTAAATTCAATGGATTTAAGTGGCAAACATGTTGCAGTGTTAGTTGATAATTATTTTGAACAAAGCGAATTCAAAGAGCCAGTTGGGGCGATGAAGGATGTTGGAGCAGAAGTGACTGTAATATCTACTAAAGAAAAAGAAGTGTGGGGTATGATTCATGCTGAGCTAGGTGATAAGTTTAGTGTCGATCTAATTATTGATCAAGCGGAGAGTGGAGATTATGATGCTTTAATAATTCCTGGAGGTGTTATTAATGCCGATAAACTAAGGATGAATGAGATTGCACAAGCTTGGGCAACGGACTTCTTATCTACAGATAGACCATTAGCTATAATTTGTCATGCTCCTTGGTTATTGGTTTCTGCTAATAGTATTAAGGGTCGTAGATTAACTAGTTATTACACGATTCAAGATGATATAAGAAATGCTGGAGCAGAATGGGTAGATTTAGATGTTGTAATTGATGAAAATCTAATCACTAGTCGTAATCCTAACGATTTACCAAACTTCAATAAGGCAATTATTAAAATGCTTAGCGGTAAATCGACTACTGCATCAGCTAATGTAATAGATATGCCGTATGTGGTAAGTGAGGATAAATTAGAAGAAGATATTCGGCTTAGATCTTTAGGTTATAGTGAAGAGCAGGATTAACCGAGCGATGACGATCGAATAGAATTGCAAATGACGACTACTTATTGGTTAAACTTAATTTTCTTTAGGGCTTGTTGGTTATATTTCTTAAGTCTCTGTAAAAAAACCAGCTAACGGTTGGGTAGCTAAAATTACAGACCGACAATCCCCTTTTACCTATACTTAAATAAGTGCTAAAAGCTGAAGTTAGAAGAAGGGAGAGTGTATAGATATGGGAAGTATATTAAATCGTAGTTTTGTAAGCATGGATCCAGATACCAGAAGCTTTTATGCTAGCATTGGAGGTCATAAGAGTGGTGGCAATTTTGCGAAAGATCATGCTCGAGCGAGTGCTGCTGGTAGGATGGGAGCCGCCAATCAACCGCTTAGTGCTAAAAAGCGCGGCGGACTTAATAGTCATAGAAATAGAGGTTAGAAACTAATTATGGGAAAACATGGATCTAGAACGAGTCAAGAAGTTGAAGAGACAATGCATGAGTATAAGTATCAAGGAAAATTTAAAAATAGGGCGCAAGCAATCGCTGTTGGTTTAAGTAAAGCAAGAAGAACTGGCGATAAAGTCCCTAAAGAAAGATGAGGTAAATTTTATGATTTTAATACTATGGTTAATTATAGGTGCAATAGTTGGTTGGTTAGGTGCGAGGATTGCGGGACGTCATGAAGGGTTAATTGCAAGCATAATTATTGGCATAGTTGGTGCATTCATTGGAAGCTTTATAGGTCGAGCTTTAGGCAGTGGAGGCGTAAGCTACCTAACGTTTACTTGGGCTGGATTCCTTTGGTCATTAATTGGTGCCATCGTTTTGTCTGCCATTTTGAATATGTTCAATAGAAGGAGGAGTCATGTTTAATA
This sequence comes from Candidatus Saccharimonadota bacterium, assembly GCA_027365445.1. Taxonomy (GTDB): domain Bacteria; phylum Patescibacteriota; class Saccharimonadia; order Saccharimonadales; family UBA4665; genus JAJZWH01. The sequence continues at coordinate 13,302 of DAHXNJ010000064.1, forward strand.
ACTGTAGGCCTACTCTTAATGCCAACCTTGGCATATGGAGTCCAAAAGAATGGTCTATTTCATCTTTTGATGAGGCTGAATCTTTTAAGGATCAATTGGCTTTAGATCGGAATAGTTTGCGCGTTGCATAATTACTACTAAGTTAATCTAAAAAGCGCTTTCCTGATAAAAAAGGAGGTGCTTTTTTAGTTAGTGTCTACGCTACCAAACGCTACTCGCTTGATTATGATGTCTTGCATGTTGGCCATCAAAGCTGGAATTAAGGTAAACTCACCGTAATGGTCATTAATGCTATCGGCAGCGAAAGCTAATGAACGTGAGTCAAGTCTAGTGTCATCAAATAATCCTAATTGCATAGGTGTGGTTGAGTTTAAGTTAAAGACAGTTACGGCTATGTTGGTAACGCGACTCGTTAACTGGGATTGAAGTAATAGCCTTTGTGATTGACTAAATATGTCTTGGGTAGAATAGATAGCAGACTTAAGTTGCTGTCTCTTAGACCAGTAGTCTCGGTTTTCAAATCCCATCCAAAGTTGTATTCCTCGGGCTTCATAACCTTGGGATCGTAAGCGTCGACCGGCCTTTTCAGATAACTTCATTAGTAGTCTAGCTAACTCTTGTTTATTAGCAGTTTTTTGGCCTAAAGCGTATTGTTGACTAAAGCTTTTGCGATCAAAATTTACTGAATCGATCTCATGACCCCTTAATCTTAGGTACCAATAGAATCCGACTATGCTATGGAATACTTCATTTTTTAGTTTCCATAGTGGTGCATCTAGAAACTGCAAAGGACTATATATTCCAGCTAAGTTTAATCTAGCGGTGTATCTGTGGTTAATTCCTGGTAGGTCCATAAGTTCTAGGTGGCTATATATCTCTCTTAGGTTATCGGCAGTGATTTTATCCATTCCGTTGGGCTTGTTAAGTCCGGCTGCTAATTTGGCTAGGAATCGATTAGGTGCTATGCCTATATTGACGGTTATATATTCACCAAGCTCACGTTTTATATCTTCTTTAATACGTTGGCCTATTGTTTCTAATGGTAAGCCTTTTTGGACGGCCGTTGAGCCGCTAAAATTAATAACAAATTCATCAACGCTTTTAGGAGTTATATTGTCGGTATAGTTAAGTAAGACTTTCTTAAAACGACGGTGAGCATCAAAGTATTTGTCTGGATCGGGCGTCATAATAATAATGTCAGGACAAATTAGCTTAGCTTCTCGTACATTGACGCCAACTTTAATACCTAGTGCTTTAGCTTCATAGCTGGCAGCCAATATTATGCCTTTGGGTGTATCGTAGGCCGCTACGGCTACCGGCTTGTATCTAATGAGCGGGTTGGCCTGTTGTTCAATCATGGCAAAACAAGAATTTAAATCAACGTGCATTATTAAAGGCTGACGATAGCTTAGATCTAGATCTATCATGACTAACTCCTTTTGTTATAGTTAATGCTAAGATACTAAACCATCACTTATGGCTTCTAATCTCCAGTGTAAGTTGGATGTATTGAGATCTAATTTGAACCAAAGACTCTCTTTGTCGTCTACTAACTCGAAAACGTGATGAAGAGTGGTGCCTTGCTTGATTGTGTGATGGTAACCTATTTTACCTACGTTATAATCTTTATTTTGCCAGTGGATAAGATGGGGTAATGCTATTCGCTTAGTGGCACTATAATACATAACCACACTTACCTCTTCATTAATTTGTTCACGCATAATAAATTACTATTCCCTCGCCTGTTAAGGTTAAATGTTTATAAAATTATCTAAAGTGTTCTTAAAAGCAATATATTGTGACCGGATAGATGTTATGGTTAGGGTTTTTAGTTCCCTAGTTGATGTGATCCTTTTATACAGCGAAACGTTAAGCGGTATAAATCCGGTCGAATTAATCGTTTCCGCATAAAGGAGATTTGAAAATTGTAGTGTATATTAAGTCGATATTCCTTTAAATTAAAGGATGGCTCCGAACTTAATTGAGTGTTATTAATGAAGGAATAAGCAGGGACCGTAGTATGCTTTCCTAGACTTTATTATACGCCCATAAATGATTGTTAAAAAATATACCGAATCAATTAAGAGGCTAGTTTAAAATTTTATAATGAATAAAAGAAGGAATAAGATAATGCGCAAAATAGAGCTTATATCGTTGTTTTTAATGTTAAGCGGTAGTCTCGTGTATTACGGAGTAAATAATCCAGTTCAAAATAGTGATAATAAGACCAAGATTGTTAGTAGTAAAACGGTCTCGCCACCTAATATAAAGACTAAGACAGCGCCCAAGGCAACTAATGTTAGCCCAGTAATAATAAATTATGATCAGTATGGGTTTCAGCCTAATCAATTTAGGGTGCCGATAGGAACAACGATTGGTGTAAAGAATAATAGTAATACAATTTTGGATTTCCAGGCGCTACCTAATCAACCGAATCAGCTCAAGGGATTAAATATAGGTAATATTAATTCTGGTCAAACTAAATACTTTAAGCTGACAAAAATAGGTAGTTGGCAGTTTCAGGCAAACTCCAATCCGGCAATAAGGGGGGATGTCAGTGCAACTCCTGCTGGTCAATCAAGTGTTAGATTAAGCCAGAACGAGATGCCGGTATATAATCCAACAAATAAGACTTTACTGCTTAACTATACTAATTATGGATTTTTGCCTAATATGGCTAAAGTGCCGGTGGGTACAAAAGTCACTGTTCGTAATTCAACTACTCAAGGGGGTATGTATTTTATGGAAAGCTCCACTGACAGCATCCAGAATCCAAGCCTTAATCTAGGCTATATTGCCAAGGGCTCATCAGTTTCTTTTGTTCTTAATCAGCCGGGTACTTGGCATTATGTTAATACATGGGAAACGACGGATCGAGGACAAATTACCGCCTATTAGGTTATAATCTAGGAAGTTATGTCTTTTAAGGTTATTCTAATCTATTAGTAGCAATATATTAATATGAGTAAATCTATTAAACAATTAAGTTTTGTGATTGTAGCCTTGATTTGCGGCTTAGCTAGTGGCATAGGAGGAGCCTATTGGTATCAATCGGAGCATCCTTATGGTGGTACGGTGATCGAAAGTCAACCGGCTCAACCAAAAATAGTTGAAGCAACTAGTAAATCAGGCTTGACTATACCCGCACTCGTAAAACAATATTCGCCTGCTATAGTCGCGATTACTACTCAAAGTACATCGTATAGTTTCTTTGGCGGACCACTTACTCAAGAAGGTGAAGGTACCGGCATGATATTAACAAGTAATGGCTATATATTGACTAATAATCATGTGGTTCCTCAGAATTCTCAGTCACTTACAGTTACTCTAACCAATCAGCAAACTTATAAAGGAACAGTCGTTGCAGCCGATCCAACAAACGATTTAGCGTTAGTAAAAATTAATGCTAATGGTCTTAGTACTGTAAAATTGGGTAATTCGAACTCTATCGTAGCTGGTGATAAGGTTATTGCCATTGGCAATGCCCTTGGCCAGTTTCAAAATACGGTTACTAATGGCATAATTTCAGCTACGAATCGATCGATAACGGCGAGTGATAGTAGTAGTCCTTCGGGCAGCGAATCACTTAGTGGTTTATTTCAAACAGATGCCGCAATTAATCCTGGTAACTCCGGTGGTCCACTAATTACTACTAATAATGGCCTTGTTATAGGCATTAATACGGCAACTTCCTCGCAGGGACAGAATCTTGGCTTTTCGATTCCGATCAACATAGCTAAGACTTTCCTAACCCCATATATTAGTAATATTTAATAGCTATATAGGGTAAAAAAAGATTGTCTAGTATGTTGAGTTTTAGTGTTGATCATTTTAGACTTGAACCCTCTATAAACTAAACAATATGAATTAAGAGATTTATATTATAGTTTTAGCGGGACTTTTTTTGTATTAAGCCGAGAACGAGAATGTGCTGGCGTTTGATCGGCGAGATATCCTACGTGTGCATAGGGAGACAAACCAAGCTCTTTGAATCTTTGCTTAGCAGCAAAGTCATAGTCTTCATAGACATCTTTTATTAACCTTTTGGGCTTATATAGTTCACTGTTATCCATATATATTTATAATATACTGTTGGAGCTTTTGCATAAGTAAAAATTTGTACTATAGAACAGAATAATAGCTTATTGCTAATTAACTTACAGACTTTTGCTATATAATTGGACAAAATATACAAAACATACTATTGTAACTTAATAGTCCTATAGGAGTATAACTTTATGGAAGAAAACAATAATATGAAATGGTCAATAAGTAGAATAATTTCAGCTGTGGTACTAGTCTTAATCGTATTAGGGGCAATCGCCTATGGTATTTATAGTTTGACTCAATCCAGTAGTCCAAGTCATAATCAGACGGCGACCACTACTCACTTAACTGCTCCGTCTCCTAATACTAAATCTAAAAGTAGTTCTAAGAATAAAACCAATGCTGCAGCTAATAAACAACCAGTTGCTTCTGCTAATACTGCACCATCTACTACTAATCAACCTTCATCGTCTACGGTTAGTGGATCTTCAAAGCAGTTAACAAACACCGGTCCTGGCGAAACTGCTTTATATGGTTTTATCCTAGCTAGTATTATTGGCTATTCTATTCACTTCTTCTGGCGTAAAATTCAGAATTCATAACAGACTCAATTAAGCTATATTGTTAGTTAAGACTAAACTTTTCAACAATTTGATTATGATTATTGTCCATCTTTGCTACTAATAATAGTTCAGTTAAAACGATAGTCATATTTTGTTCTAAGCTTTGATCGTCTTTATTAAACGTGACATGCGGCTTGAAATCTTTGTATGTTTCAATCGGTATTGCTTGGCATGCCTCAGTAGCTTGGATAAGTTTCTCTCTTAGTGAGCTCAACGCATCATTAGGTTTAAGCTCCATGACCTTTATAGTGTTGCTTTCACCATAGTAATTGATATTGGCTGCAGTAATCTTGATTGGCTCTAAACCGGCGATGATTTTTTCGATGGCTGCTATGAATCGAGGCATTTCTAAGTTGCGAATTTCAAACCACGATACAATCGTTACGTGTAACGGCCAACTGCTAAACTTTTGATGCAGCCTTACCTTGTCGAGCATCATACAGACTAGCAGGGTCACTTTAAATAATCAGCTAAGTTAACGATTTTATGAAAGCTGGTCGTTTATTTGATTGTTAATGCTATCTGATGTATTGGCTACTTTATCTTTAGCCCCCTGTTTCATGTCATTCATCTTATCTTTTGCATGACCAACAGAGTCCTTGGTCTTGCTAGCTATGTCTGCTCTAGTTCTTCTACCACTTTTGGGAGCAAATAATATTCCGGTAGCTACTCCTACTGCTGATCCTACGACTATTCCTGCGGCGACTGCACTTTTATATTTCACATTGCTCATAAACTAACCCTCCTTGAAATATTAACTTTATTACTAGTTATTAATGGTAAGGTTAAAGTCAGACTCTATACAGTTAGTATTATTACTCCAAGCAAAATGTATCTAAAGTTTGATGTATTTTTGTTTTAAAGTAACCATTCTCATAGTAAATGAATAGCTATAGCTAATAATGATGGGTATCGTAATTGATGATCTTTTTAAATAAGGGGGTATGTTATGGGCTATAAGGAATTAATAAAAAAAGTGCAAATATATTCTGGATTTTCAGATAGCGAAAGTAAAGATGCGCTTGATTGCTTAGTGGAAACGTTAGCCGTCAGACTAGATGAGACTGAGCGAAAGGATTTCGCGCGTTATTTACCTCAAGAATTGCAAGATATGGCTTTGACGGTTTATCCGTCAACGGAGAATTCTTCGAAAGACATTCTCCAGCAATTTATGGAATTTCAGAACGTTAAAGAATCTAGGGCTAAAAAACAAATCTTGTCGGCTTGGCAGGCATTAAAGGATAATAACCCAAAAAAAGAAATTGAACATATGCAATCGATATTGCCAAAACAATTAAGATATTTGCTGAGTTAAAAAGACAAAAAGCTTTTATGATTCTTGGTGTACGTATTTCCCGCCTCTTAGGTAGGAAGCAAATGCAGCGACTAAGCAGGCTATAATAGCAAACGTTAATACTACTATTAAGCCGTGTTTAAATGGTGAGCTTATAAGTTTTGGAAAGAATTGTTTAGATGTTATTCTGGCGGCTGCTTGATGAGGCAATGATCCAAGTACTGATTTTCCGAGTAGTGTTTTTAGTGGATTGTATCCAAGAAAAGCTGCGAATAGATAGCTTATAGCTGGTAAGTGCGAAAGATGAGTTGCTAAAGCAGCATGTATTCCATTGGCTGTTAAGCCATGATAAATACTACCAGGTACTGTAGCTGTTAGTCCGATGATCATTAAGGTAAAGAATATTCCAATCGATAATGGCATACCTACATTCATGAAAGTAGCCCTCATTCCAGAAGCGACTCCTCGGAAATCTGCTGGTACTGAATTCATAATTCCGGCTGTATTTGGTGATGAGAACATACCGAAGGCTAATCCATTTAGAAGTAGAATTAATGCGAACAGAAGATATGGGAAATTTACTGGAAGAAACATCATTAAACCAAAACTTAAGGCTGCCAAGATCATGCCACCGGTGGCAAATGGCCGAGCGCCATATTTATCTGACAAGAAGCCAGACAGTGGACCAGCAATTAGAAAGCCGACGGTTGTTGGCAGCATATAAATCCCGGCCCAAAGAGGAGTTTCGGTAAAAGCATAACCATGCAGAGGTAGCCATATGCCTTGTAGCCACATGATTAGCATAAATTGCAATCCTCCCCTACCCATGGCGGCTAATAATCCAGCAATATTGCCGGCTGTAAAAGCCCTAATTTTAAATAGTGCTAAATTAAACATTGGATCTTTAATTTTATGTTCCAGGATGACAAATAGGATTAAGACCACTACACCGACTGAGATTAAAGATATTACTAACGGGCTTGTCCAGCCCATAGGTGATGTACCATAAGGCTTAATTCCATATGTAATACCAATGAGTACCATAGCTAAACCGGCTGCAAATGTTAAGTTACCAATCCAGTCGATCTTTGAGGGATGAAAAACATCAATTTCTTTTAGGGCTACATAAGACCAGATAATGCCAATGATTCCAACCGGAACGTTAAACAAGAATACATAGCGCCAAGAAAATTGAGCTAGTATTCCTCCAACTAAAATACCGAAGAAAGAACCAGCCAATGCGGCAATTTGATTAATGCCAAGTGCCATACCTCGTTGATCTTGAGGAAAGGCATCAGTTAGTATAGCTGCCGAGTTGGCCATCAATAGTGCACCACCAATAGCTTGAACCATTCTAAATACTATTAATTCAATCGCCCCGCTTGAGCCGTGGCTCCAAGTTAGTCCAGCAAGTAAAGCTCCAACCGAGAAAATAACAAATCCAAGGTTATACATCTTAACTCTACCGTACATGTCCCCTAGTCTTCCTAGTGAAACTACTAATACAGCAGTAACTAGCATATATCCAAGTAATATCCATAATAAGTAAGAAAAACTACTTGGGCTTAAGGGGTTAATTCTTATTCCTCTAAAAATGACCGGTAGCGCAATAATTAAGCTAGTTGCATTAATCGAGGCCATCAACATCCCCAAAGTGGTATTTGATAGTGCAACCCATTTATAGTGCGGACTAGCCTTCTCGGTGTGTTGCTTTATCTTATTTAGCATAGCTATGCCTTTCTTTTTTCTCTTTATAATTGTGTACATATTTATACATACGACAATAGATTCGTATGCTTACTATACTTTATATATTATTCAATATTGTGCTTTGATACAAGCTATTATTAATATTATTTAACTATATATATTTTATTAAGGTATTTTAGTTATATTTGTAGGTAGTGAGCTTAAACTGGTTTGATTTGATTTTAATTGAGTATTGATGTTGTTTAAGTTTTTATTAATATTTTTAACTTCTGTATTAAAACTGTTAACTTTTGACGTAAAGGTGCTTGTGTCACGCCTGATTTTATAGCCAGCATATAACAGCATGACAAAGATTGCAGCTAGTATTATTACGCCTACTGTCATGGCTACGTTTTGATAAAGCAATACTGCCCGATTGTTATTATTTATTGTTTTGTTATCGTCCATTTTTTATTGTCCCTCTCTGCTGATTAAGTGATCTACTAATTGACCTGCTTGTTCATAAAAGGATGGTCTTTTTGCCTTTTCTCTTTTAATTGTTTTATGAAGTTTATGAAAAGCTGCCGGCCTTTCGAGCTCGGATAATAGTTTTTGAAATTCTTGATCTAAGTCGGCTAATTCATCGTCTGTTAAACTTTCAAGACCGATAAAAGAATCTCTGGCTTTTTGATCGGCTGAAATAAGTTCGTTAAGTTTTAGTTGGATTGCTTTACTGTCTCTGAATTGAGTGTTTTGTATTGAAAAAACCATTAAGAATATTATGACATCTGTAATGGTCGCAATGGATATTAGCCAAGTATTTGAAAAACCATAAATTGGTCCAGATATTAACCATAGAAGGATGATGATAGTGGCTATCGCAAAGGATACAGGAGATCCAGCCCAATGAGATATTTTTATAGATATATGATGAATTTGCTTCATTTTTTATTTGATTGCTTCATTTTCTATATTAGCATATTTTTTATTAGACAATAAAAATTGTTAGAGTTCTTACATCGTATAATAGAGCCTATAGCTTAAATTTATAGTAAGCTTATAAATCTAGCGTACTAGCTAAGAAGGATTGTCAATGAAACAAGCACCGAACTTTAATCTATTAGATCAGAATGGAACGAAACATGAATTAGCCGATTATAGTGGTAAATGGCTGGTCTTATATTTTTATCCAAAAGATTCTACACCAGGATGTACTAAAGAAGCTTGTAGTTTTAGAGATGCTCGAGCAGATATAGAGCAAGAAGCTAATGCCTCAGTTGTAGGTATAAGTAAAGATAGCGTTGAATCGCATAAAAAGTTTTCTGATAAGTATCATTTAAATTTTACTTTGCTTAGTGACCCAGAGCATCAGGTTATTGAAGCCTATGAATCGTGGAAACCGTTGAAATTTATGGGTAAAGAATATATGGGAACACAACGTAATACTTTTATAATTGGTCCAGACGGTGGAATATATAAACAATATATCGGTGTTGATCCTAAAGATCATGCTAATCAAATCATTAAAGATTTGAAACAATTGCAGGCAGCTTGAGTATTATTTAAGAATTTTTAAAAGGTAATATGGTTGCGTTTATAGAATCATCATTTTGATTTAATTCAATTACACTACATGCTGAACCGATTTTATTAAATCTCCTAAGAGAGAGCTCGTTTGAATGATCTGAAGACATAGATTCTTCTAGCGAGGATAAGCCAAGACCTTTTAAGAATACGCCACCTATTTCACTTGCCAATACATTTTCTATAACTTGATAGGATTCGGAAAAGGCCCCTTCCATATCGTAATTAATAAAATTTAGTAAGTTTAATATACTTCTTTTTTTTGGGTTAGCTTGGATTATTGGATCTCTGTCTTTGGTACAGTTATAGATTATTTTTGTTGCTATAATGAATGAGTCATCAGGACTTTCTGTGTATCCAAATAGTAATGCAGCTGTTCAATTACCTATTTTATTCATTTTGTATGATTATATAAGAAATATTAAAAAAATGTGAAATATATTATATTTTAACGACATTTTTTAGGTTCCGTATGGAGTAAAGATTAAAATTCTGCCGTTATTAAATTTTTGTAATCAATCTTATTTTCTACCACTACCTTTAAAGAGTTTAAGTCCATCTTTAGTTCATTATTGGCTAGTCGGGTTAATACGGGGGTAGTTAATCCTAGGATTTGACTCTTAGTTATGATATCGACTTTTAGTTTTAGAATAGTGTAGATATTTCTAGATCGTTTAAGATTATAGATTTGCTTATATTTAATTAAGCCAAAACTATTTTCAAAAACTATTTTTTTGTCTTCTATGTAATCCGTTACAGTGTTGTTACTTTTAATGCTAATGTTTTTTAAAATTACGCTTTCAGATTCAAATTGACTATTTAATTTTAGCGGTTTATCGCTTGATAGACTTCTAAGAGAAGGATTCCATAAATAAAAATATTTAGGTTGAGAGATGTATTTAAAAACATCTTTTGGTTCTGCTTTAATGGTAATCGATGAGGAAGCGGTTATTTTGTGCATGTCTTTATGATACTTCCCTTCTAATCATCAAGAATCTTATGCTTTAGATCCACTCAACATCTTTATTGATATATTATATTACGATTTTAATGAGTATAAATTTTTATATAATATTGGCGATATATATTACTAAAATTTACTTTTTGTAATATTAAGGTTATTTTCGATCATTTATATTTTCAATTATGGACTTATAGAAATAAGCGCTTGGGCGTGGTTTTCTCTCCATTGTTTGTCGGTCGATTTCTATTAAGCCAAATTTAGGCCACCAACCACTATTCCACTCAAAATTATCCATCAGACTCCAATGAAGATAGCCTCTTATGTCTATGTCTTCATTAATTGCTTTTTGAATTGATGTTAAAGTTTTGGCAATAAACCATGAACGATAAGTATCTTTTGCATCGGCTAATCCGTTTTCGGTAATAATTATCGGCTTTTTATAATGGGCTAAGCCTTTTAATACCCGATACATGCTATCTGGATTAAGATACCATCCCATGTCTGATCTTGGTTCTTTAGTATCGTTTTTAAAAAAGCCAAGGTTTGTTACGCAGTGCATATAGTGGTTGAGGGCAATAAAATCAGTTTGGTCTATGGTAGCTTCATAAAACCAACTATTGACTAGTTTTTCGCCAGTCCATGCAAGTAACTTATTGATTTGGAAGAATGAACCATTTCTTGGCTCAAAGTCAGTGTAATTAACGGTTGATGATACAAGGGCGTTGTTATCGATGTCCTTAATTGTTTGATAGCCAATTTTATGAGCTTTAATTAGGTTTTTTTGGACTTTTCTATAGGTCAAAGGGTTGGTTTTATTCGGAGGCCATTCCCCTGTTATGTAGCTTCCACCAGCATAAACGTTAGGCTCATTAATTATTAGATAATGAATGCCCTTGTTTTTAGGCATTACACTAATTGCTTGATTAACATATTCATTAAAAAGATGAGGAGTTGACGAATTTTCCCAACCACCTATTTCGGATAACCAGATAGGATTTGTAAAATGATGGAGGGTTATAAAAGGAGTTATTCCTTTATCGATACAATATTCGGTATATTGTCGGTAGTGATCAAGAGACTTTTCATCAAAAGTCTTGGCATTGGGCTGGATACGTGACCATTCCAAAGAGTATCTTAATGCATTAAAACCAAAAGATTTTGCGAGGTCAATATCTTCCCTCCATCTGTTCCAATGATCTACTGCTCTGCCCGATAGGTAGTTATTAGGATTGGCTGCTAGTAGTTTTTGATCCTCCCAGTTAGGAGGAGGTCCATTAGTATAGAACTTATTTGCTGAAGGATTAGTGGCTAGTTGGGTATAGTTATGTTTTTCCCAAATAGTCCAGTCATTATTATTATTACCTTCAACTTGATGAGCGGCAGTAGCGGCGCCCCACAAAAAATCTGAAGGAAGATTTAAGATTGGTAAATTTGGTTGCTCTATGCCATTGGTCATTTATGACACTAATGGTGTTTTTAATACTTGTTCTGCATATTCATTTTGGCAACGTTCAAGTTCATTAGGAAGAATGAGGCTAGGTGTTGGTTTTTCTAGTTGAAAAAATTTATCAATAAGCCATTTTGCAAACCTATTTCTATTTTGATGCATTTCATATGCCGGATTAGGAACAATAATTGGAGCTTCCGTACTAGTTCCGTCACAAGTATTTACCGCTCCTTGAAATAAACTTACAAGGTTAATCTTTTCATCGTACCATTTCTTAAAGTCACCTAAGTTATATGCTTCAACATAAATGCTTTTATTTCCTATTGCCCTTGGTGACGAAAGATTTTCGCGCATAATTTTATTGATTTTATTTGTTGCTTGACCGCTTGCAATAAGTTGATTTAACGGACAGTGATTGCAAGATTTACATTCAATTTTTGGTGCTTCTATCATAATTTGATGTTAACATAAAAATAACCTGATATCTAAATAATTATCTATAGTTATTTATGTAAGTGAAGTATTAATACCTAGATACAAAATTATTTGGTATGACGAACCTGGACCGGTTTTGTTCATTAAGTACTTAGTTGGTAAGGCAGGTATTGCTTTTAAGGAATATAAGTTTAGGAGCATGTGTATCGGATCTGCATTAGGCGAGATTGAAAATAAGCAAAAAGACGGACGATTAATTAGGGTCGGAGCGTTTATGAGAAAGAGTCATTTGGATGAGCTGCCGAAGTTATTTAATATCTTAAAGGGTGAAATGAGTTTAGTTGGCCCAAGACCACTTAAGAACTATTGACGAATTAGAATCCGATAAAGAATATATAAGCAAAAGAAGTTTTATTTTAGATATAAAGATAATTTTACAATCAATTTTTGGAACAATTAGCCAGAATCATAAAAGTGGGTACCATAAATGAAGTCAATTTAACTGAAAGCAAAAATTATTTTTTAATAGTACTTTTTTTGATTGGTTTTTGTTTATTCTGCTTGTATTTTTGAACAGCTAAAATGGTCCAAAAAACTGTGTTTAAGCCTGCAGATACCGCTGCTATAGGAAGTGATAAGGTAATATATGTAATGGCGATGCTGAAGGCTACCAAACCAGTTAGTATACTTGTCCATATTTCTGGCTTATCTTTACTAAATACGGATGGCAATAGGGCAATAATAAAAATTATTTGTCCTAAAGTCAGAATTATTTCTTGCCATTTCATAGTTTTTTAGATCTTTATTGAAATATCTAGCGATTTGCTTATGGTTACTGTATCATAAAAATTAAAAGATAGATAAATAAATGGGGGGGGCATAAGTGAATATTTCTTTAGAAGGTAAAAGAGCCCTAGTCACTGGCGGAAATAGTGGTATTGGTGCATCAATTGCTCATGAATTAGCTAATGCCGGCGCTAAAGTAGCAATTAACTATTTATCGCATGAAGAAGTAGCGCAACAAATGGCTCAAGCTATATGGGATAAAGGCGGTGATGCAATAATAATTAAGGCCGATATATCTAATCAAAAATCAGTTGATTTGATGTTTCAGAAAATGGATGAAACTTGGGGAGGCGTTGATATATTAATAAATAATGCTGGAATTGATGGAGCTTATGCGACTGCTTGGGACTCCGATATCGATAAATGGAAACAAGTTATAGATATAAATTTATTAGGTTCGTTTTATTGCTCAAAACAAGCTTTATCAAGAATGGTTAAACAAAAACAAGGAGTCATATTATCGACCTCTTCTGTTCATGAGATTATTGCTTGGACTGGCCATAGCGCCTATACCGCCAGTAAGGCTGCACTTTCAATGTTAACCAAGACAATCGCTCAGGAGGCAGCACCATATAATGTAAGGGTTCTAGCCCTTGCACCTGGAGCTGTTAAGACTACTATTAATGAAAATGTTTGGGATAATGAAAAAGGCTTAAAGGATTTATTAGAAAAAATACCTATGGGTAGAATTGGAGAACCTGAAGAGATTGCTAAGATGGCCGTGGTTTTAGTATCGGATGTTGCGTCTTATGTTACTGGTAGAACTATTTTTGTTGATGGCGGGATGACAGATTATCCTGAATTTGCTCATGGCGGATAGGCAGGATAAGGAAAGGAGGTATTTTAGTGTCTGAAGTTAAGGTTGCTCCAGGGGCTCCAGGAGATAAACCGTTTTGGTCTCCAGGACCTAAAAGTGCGGTAGGTACAGCGATTAGTAGTGATAGTAATGTATGGTTTTCAGTAAGTCATGGAATTATAAATGAGGTTTATTTTCCTCGAAATGATACTCCAGCCATTAAAGATATGGGTTTTATTATTACCGATGGAATAAGTTATTTTTCGGAAGAAAAAACAGATAGCGAATCAAAAGTAGAATGGGAAGTACCCGGAATACCCCTCTTTAAGGTAACTAATAAAAGTACTGATGGGTGTTATGTTATTGAAAAAACTGTTTTAACAGATCCTTATCGTGATTCGATGGTTCAACAAACGACCATACAATGGGAAGAACAGTCTATAGATAAAATAAAACTCTATAATTTATTGGCACCCCACTTAGGTAACAAAGGTCAAGATAATTCAGCATGGGTTATTCATAAAAAAGGTATAGAAATACTGGTGGCTAAACGAGAGGATAGTGCTCTGGCCATGGTATGTTCCCTTCCATTTATCAATTCTTCGGTAGGATATGTAGGAATATCTGATGGATGGCAAGACCTTCATGCGCATAAAAAAATGGACTGGAATTATGAAGAAGCTACTAATGGTAATGTTGCCTTATGCGGCGAAATAGATATAAGCTCAAATAAGAGCTTTACCTTAGTTTTGGGTTTTGGTAGTGATATTGATTCGGCAATTAAAAATGCGCTAGATAGCTTGCATGATGGCTTTGATAAGATAAAAGCAAGTTATATTAAGGGCTGGAAAGATTGGCATGATAGAGGGTCAAGAAATGATCTTATTTCAGATTTTGAGCTTAATAGTGTCGCTGTCTTAAAGACTCATGAATCTAAGAATCCTAATGGTGGTATTATAGCGGGTTTGGCAAGTCCTTGGGGCTATAGTCGTAGTGATGATGACCCTATTGGTTATCATATAGTATGGACTAGAGATATGGTGGAAGTTGCCGGAGGTCTGTTAGCAGCGGGAAGATATGATGACATTAGGGATATGATTGGCTATCTGGATTCAACTCAACAAATAGATGGTCATTGGCCGCAAAATATGTGGCTTAGTGGTGAGTCTTACTGGAATGGAGTCCAGATGGATGAAACGGCTTTGCCAATATTGTTAATTAATTTAGCTAGAAGAGAGGGAGCTATTAATGACAATGATGTATTAGATTTTTGGCCAATGGCCAAAAAAGCCGCTGGATATATTGTTCGAAATGGTCCAGTTACTAGGCAAGACAGATGGGAGGAAGATCCAGGATATACTCCTTTTACGCTATCTTGTGAGATAGCTGCTTTGCTAGCCGCCGCCGATTTTTCAGAGTTGAATCAAGAAAAAGATGTGGCTTTGTATTTACGTCAAACAGCAGATAATTGGCATGATGCATTAGACAGGTGGATGTTTACTATGGATAGCGAATGGACAAAAGAATATGGAGTAGATGGTTATTATGAAAGGATTGCTTTGGTAGATAGAGCAATAGTCTCTAGATTCCAAAATACCGTTCATGTAAAGAATGTTCCGGTTGAAGACTCGATGTTAAAAGCTGCTCATTTAATTAGTCCGGATGCTTTAGCTTTGGTTCGTTTCGGACTTCGCCGAGCCGATGATCCAAGAATTCTTAACACTATTTTATTAATCGATAAGTTACTTAAGATAGATACCCCAAGCGGTACAACATGGCATCGATATAATGATGATGGTTATGGCGAACAATTAGATGGTAGTGCGTTTAATGGTACGGGTATTGGTAGAGGGTGGCCTTTATTAAGTGGTGAACGTGGTCATTATGAGTTAGCTAAGGGTAATCCGCAAGAGGCCACAAACTTACTTCAATATATGCAAAATTTTGCTTGTGAATCATCGTTGATTCCTGAACAAGTCTGGGACTCTTCACCGATACCGGAATTTGAGTTGGAACTAGGGCGACCATCCGGTTCAGCTATGCCTCTGGCATGGGCGCATGCAGAATACTTGAAATTAGCCCGCTCTATAAAAGATGGTAAAATTTTTGATTTACCTGATCAAACTGTTCAGCGGTACTTAGTTAATGAGACCGAATCATCTTTGCGCTCTTGGAGATTTAATCACAAGATAAAGAATATGGAAGTAGGTAAGAAATTGAGAGTTGAAACGCTTGCTTCGGCAAGTGTTCATTGGACTCATGATGGCTGGAATACAAGTCATGATCAAGTTTGTCTTAATAGCGGTTTAGGCGTATTTTATGCTGATTTAGATACAGATAAACTAGTCCCAGGAACGATTGTTACTTTTACTTTTTATTGGGAAAACGCAGATCACTGGGAGGGAGTAGACTACTCTGTTGATATTAGTATTAAATAGATTCTTTAGGCCCAGTTTTTGGTAGGATGATATATAATAAAGTCATGGTAACAAAAGCTATTTTTGCTAAGATCATAGCTAAAGAAGGCAAAGAGAAGGAAGTTGAAGAATTCTTACGTAGTGCTAGGGGCTTAATTCTCGAAGAAGAAGGTACTATTAACTGGTATGCGGTTAAAATTAGCGAACTAGAGTATGGAATATTTGACACTTTTCAGGATAATAGCGGCAGATTAGAGCATTTGCACGGTAAAGTCGCTAAGGCCTTAATGGAGCGAGCTCCTGATCTCTTTAACAAGGCTCCTAGTATAGAACAATTTGATATTATCGCTGACAACAATTAAATCGGCTTTTAGTTACTTACTATCAGACTATTCGTTAATAAGGAAGTTTTTAATTTCAGCAAGTGGTTTAATTTTAAAATAAGTAGATTTATATTGCTTATTGTTTAAACTTGCTCTGGTAATATCATAACCATTGGCTATGAATATCTTGTCCCAACCATAGCCATTATCTCCTGATGGATGATCGGCAATTTGTCCATCTAGTTTTCCTTTAAAGAAAGTAAAGTCCATACCGTCATAGTAAGCAAAAACGCATTTTGCTATAGCTTCCCGATTAAAGCTATCTAGTGATCGACAAATTTTTTCTAATGGTAGTTCATCAATATAAAATTTAATGAAAGTACCGGGTAAACGACCAAAAGCTTTAAACTCTAGGGAGACATCTTCTACTAAGATGGGTGATCTAAGATGCTTATAGGCAATGACAGCTTTGTGTTTTACTACTTCGATTAAATCTAATGATTGTATCTCTTGTTGTTGAATATCTTTATGTTTAATTTCTATCCCAATATATTTCGCTAGGTATTTGGCTTTATCAATATTCCCAGTTATGTATGTTACGTCTCTCATGTGGCTGTATTATATATCTTTTACTTAGTTTGTATTATTCATTGCTTGAGTTATTCTCATCAAGGAACATCTTTTGCAATTTCTCTGTTCTAATTTTTATTAGTTGTAGCTCACTATTAATGAGACCAGTAGATAATTTTATGAGCCCCATGTCGTATTCAATTCTCTCTAGTCTTTCAGCTAGGAGAGATATTTTATTAAAATTTTCTTTATGACTTGAAAGTAATTCTAGTATTTTATGAATATCCTCTTGCATAGAAACATAAAGTATATTTATTCTTTTGAGTAATTCGTCAGGATTATTTTTCATACTTTGATTATATAATTAAAGGATATAAAAATATCTTGCTAGTGCTTTGTTATTAATAACTATTTAATATTATAAATTAATAATAGTTCAAGACTTACTTCTTAAGCTAAGTACATTTTTATCTAGTTCTTCCCTAGTTAAAGTGCATCCTGCGAGTCCAAGTAGATGATAGATTCTATCTTTGATGTCGGTAGAGATAATAATTTGTCTATCCATTACTGAATCTATCGCCTCACCTCTTTTTATAGATTCGAATCCTATGTTCGCTAAACGATCTTCGGCCAATAAGATTTTCTTAAGGCTATAGCTACAGATGGCTTGTTTATGCCAATTATCAATACAATATTCGCATCTTTTTATGCTATTTTCCATAATTAAATAACCTTAAAATTCTTAAATTATTTTAACAAAAAATAAGTATGACCTTTTAATAAATTATTTATAGACATTTAATTATTTATTTGCTCTTTATTTTTTTGCAGTAATTCAGGTGCAAATCTTTTACTTAATATAAACCCGATAATGGCAACGATTAAACTGACGATGCCGCCAAAAATTATTGGTGACCTACCGCCCAATTGTGATGCCATGTAACCTAATATTGGTCCACCTATAGCCGTAGGGCCAGCTAGTAGTACTGTCTGTAGGGCTAAAACTCGTCCTCGCATATTAGCAACTGATTCGACTTGGGCTATTGTAGTTGTTGAGGTTGTATATAAGATGGATGACATGCCTAATAAGATGACTGCCGGTAAGGCAAAAGTAGAATTTGGTACGGCAGCTAGAAGTAACATTGTTATGCCTAAAGTTAAAGCCCCTAGGATCACGTGCATCATTTTAACATGTGAACGATGTGCCAGTAGAAGGCTGGCTATTACTGCCCCAAAACTATAGGTTGAGTAGATTATTGTATACATAACGCTTGAAGTGTGAAGACTTTGAGTAGTAAAGATAGGAAGTGTTATATTGAAGTTGTAAGACAATGTTCCTATCACTGCTAGCATAGCAAAGCTTATCCATAGTAGGGGCACTTGGGTTACGTAGCGTAAACCGGCCTTTACTTCCCCTTTAACTTTAGCTTTAATTTTATGCCTATATAGTTCATTTGGCCGCATCTTAAATAGACTGAGTAAAACAGCTATATATGAAATAGCATCAATTGCAAAACACCATCCATAACCTAGCGATGCGATTAATACGCCCGCTAAGGCAGGTCCAAATATCCTAGACACATTTAGTATGGTGCTATATAGGACGACGGCGTTAGGTATGTCCTCTTGAGGGACCATTTCACTAACGAAGGAACGTCTCAGTGGATTGTCGAATGCTAGAAAAAGTCCCCCTGCTAATGCAAGAATAAATAAGCCATCTATAGGTGGGCGTGGCATAAAAGCAAGTACTGCTAAACCTATCGATTCGGCCATTTCTAAAGACTGAGTTATGTATAATAGATTGCGCTTATTTGCCCTATCGGCAACTGCACCAGCATAGGCGGAGAAAAAAAGTATTGGTCCATATTGAAATACGGCCAATAAGCCCACCGCTAGGTCACTTTTTGTTACTTTCAAAACTAAAAGTGTAATAGCTATATTAGTAAGCCAGTTACCTGTATTGGATATAAGTTGACCGCTAAAATAGAGCCTAAAATTCCGATGCTTAAGAGACAAGAAAGTTTTCTTAAAAGCTCGAGTTAATCTAGGTGATTCTAGGTCATTAGATAAGTCGGGATTCAATCTTTTGTCACTAACGTATTAAGATTTTCACTAGTTATGATACTAGCTTGACGTGGAAATATCTTACTCATGAGCATTTGATGTACGTCTTCTTCCGGATCAGCACAACAATCACTCAATACGAAAATGTTATAGTCTTTATCGGCTGCATCTTTAATAGTAGATAAGACTACTCCACTCGTACTTAGGCCAGCCAAGATCAATGTATCTGTATTATTGTCTTTTAATTGCTTATCTAAATCGGTAGTAGAGAAGGCGCCAGTTCTAGTCTTTCTAACTACTATATCGTTTTTACTTGGGGCAAGTTCTTGGTGTATTTGAGCCTCTGGACTGTCGATATACATACGACGACTGGTTGCCATTTCTTTAAATCTTTTATTATTGGCTGGCACCTTACCATAATCTTGATCCGAAAAAGCTACCCAAACATAGCCAACTTTTATTCCTTTTTCTCTTACACGTTCAATTGTATTTGACATTCTATCTATGAGTTCTTGCTTATTTTTAAACATTCCAAGAATACTGGTTTGATAGTCCATTATTAATAAGATTGCTTTGTCTTTTTTAATCATTTCTTTACTACTGTTGTTCATGAAAGTACTCCTTTTCTAGTTGCTATATTGATTCGACCAATCTTTCTAATAAATCTACTGAATTTTTTAAAATTATTTGATCATTATAATTTAAGTTTTTTTCTATTGCCTGTTTAAGCCATAGATTTCTATCGTTAATAACACTTTGTCTAATTTTATTGCCTTTGGTTGTGATGTTGATGACAGTTTTCCTTTTATCGGTAAAGTCATTAGTCATTTTAATTAAACCCATGTCTTTAAGTGGTGTTATTGCTTGGGCAATTGCTTGTTGAGTTATATGTTCATATTCAGATAGTGTAGATGCCGTAAGTGGGCCTTTAACAGAAATATTTTGAAGTATGCCTAATTGAGATAAAGTTAATCCTTGTGAATTGAGGGAAACTTCCTCTTTAAGCCTAGACTTTAATCGCTTGATTACGAGTATAAGTCTTAGAGATGTAGTTTCGAGATCAAGGTCATTTTCAGGCACACACAATAGCATACATTACTTAAGTTACTTGAACAAGTTACTTAAGTTATTTACTTACCTTTATGGCTATATTGTTGTCGAACTCTGCTCTAGTAAGACTACAGCCATTATCTTTAATTAGATTATAAAGTATATTTCTTGTGTCAGCGTCTTCTTTTGAAGTAGTATTTAAGCTTATTTTACCAATATCACTTAAAGTTTTTTCTGTTGTAGTTACCATGTCATAGCTAAAGTCGCATAATGATTTAACTAATTTGTCTTTTAAACAAGTTTCGCATCGTTTTATTTCATTACTCATTAGTAGTGCTCCTATTTTTATGTAATAATTATATATAAATTAATAATTTATTCTGTAATTTTGTTTACTAAAATTATATGTAGATTC
Organism: Candidatus Saccharimonadota bacterium; assembly: GCA_027365445.1. Lineage (GTDB taxonomy): Bacteria > Patescibacteriota > Saccharimonadia > Saccharimonadales > UBA4665 > JAJZWH01. The sequence goes on from DAHXNJ010000064.1 coordinate 33,866, forward strand.
TT
>DAHXNJ010000002.1 GCA_027365445.1 Candidatus Saccharimonadota bacterium
CTTAACCTCAGCTATAGCGTCAGCCTTAATTTGAGGGTCAATGACCCTGAATTTACCTGCCATACATTTCTCCTGAAATTACTAAGTTAATTGTACTGCTTTAGCTAAGGACAGTGTGTTTATTGTATGGGGAGTGGGACATGCTGTTATTGCTATCCGTGTTTCATCTAATAAACAATTTAACGAAGGCGATTCGCCGGAAGCACAGCGCGAACAACTAAAACGCTATGCCTTGACACTTAACGCCCATATCACAAAAACATTTATCTTTGCCGAATCAGGCTCAAAAATCGATCAGCCAATGCAAGCAGCCATCAACTACTGTAAAGATCCAAAAAACAACATCCAGTTATTTATTATTAAGTCAATTGACCGCTTCACTCGCGGAGGTGCTCCTTTTTATGACCAATTGAAAGCTCAATTAGAGCAACTAGGCATCCAGCTTGTAGATATATACGGGGTCATTAGCTCTCAACGAGTTAATACTCTAGAGCATCTAGGCGTTCGTTACTCCTGGAGCGAATACTCTCCGAGCCAGAAAACAGAGTACCTAGAAGCAGAACGAGCCAAAGATGAGCTTAGGGACATTCTCAGTCGTATGATAGGAGCAGAAGTTCGTTATACAAGGCTAGGCTATTGGATGCGACAAACACCTTACGGCTTTCAAGCCGAGAAAGTTGAAACCCGCAATGGCAAACGAGTAGTTTTAAAGCCTCACCCCAAAGAGGGTCCATTCGTTAAAGAAATATTTAAACTGAAGTCCGAGGGGATACTGACCGATCAAGAAATTATTGATAAACTAAACGGCTTGGGTTTTCAAACTCGCCTCCACTACCAACGAGATAAGCATGATCGCTCCAAAGTTATTGGCAAGCGTGGCGGTAACCCACTAGATAAAGATGCAATGGATCTGATGGTTAGAAATCCAATTTATGCAGGTATTAATACCGAAAAGTGGACAGAAGGCAAACCAGTTAGGACCGTATTCGATGGTTTAGTAGACATAGAGATCTTTAACCGGGCTAATCGCGGTAAAGTAGCTATCATTGAAAACGGAGATGATATCTGTGTCACAAAAGAAGTAGCACCCGCCTACCAGGTCAATAAGGGAATCCGTAATCCTGATTTTCCTTATCGTAAGTTCGTTGGTTGTTCAATCTGCGGCAAACCGATGTATGGCAGCGCATCAAGGGGGTACAACGGCAGCTATTATCCGGCTTATCACTGTTATAAAGGGCACCAATTTCGTGTGCCGAAGGCAGAGTTTGAAGCTACGATCATGGAATTCGTGAGTCACATTACGATTGATCCCAATCAAATTGAGCTAATCATGGAAACCGTAATGCATGAGTGGAATAGGCGTCAAAAAAACATTGAAGCTGATAGTGAGCGCTACGATGAACAAATTCAAGCGTTAGAGCTTGAAGCCGAGCTAACAGTAAAGAAGCTAAAGTATTTGGAGTCTGAGACAGCAATCAAGTATATGGAGAGCGACCTAGTTAATATTGAACAGAAGATCAAAGGACTAGAGAGCGAACGCAATAAACATCAAAGCGATCAACCGATGAATATAGAGCGGGTAATAGCTAGGGTTAAATATTTCCTCGAAAACTTAGATAAATTACTGCTTAAACAGATTGATCCAGTTAAGAAAGTGCAGTTTTTTGGGGTCTTCTTTGATCGAATTCCTACTTACCAAGAATTAAAAACTGGAACTGAAAATTCAGCTATGTTAACAGGGATAAATGAGCTATTTCGGCTCGCTTCTACGAATCTACCTGGTATGGTGGGCCCAGTGGGACTCGAACCCACGACACCCTGCTTAAAAGGCAGGTGCTCTAACCGGCTGAGCTATGGGCCCATAGCTATTTGCAAGTTGAAATTAACCCTTTACATTATCCTTTTTTAGAGTTAAAAGTCAATCTTTTAAGTATAGAGTCATATTTCTATATATGCTAATATAACAGATAAAGATAGTTGGAAGGAAGTATTATGAGCGGTCACAGTAAGTGGTCAACTATAAAACGACAAAAGGGAGCTAAGGATGCTGTTAGGGGTGCAGTTTTTACTAAGCTGGGTAATGCTATCGCAATAGCAGCAAGAAGTGGTACTGATCCTGAGACTAACTTTGCTCTTAGATTAGCTGTAGATAAAGCAAAATCTGCCAATATGCCAATGGCAAATATACAGCGAGCAATAGATAGACAAAAAGATAAAGACGCAGCACAGTTGCAAGAAGTTTTGTATGAAGGCTATGGTCCTGGTGGTGTAGCTATTATGGTTGAATGCATGACTGATAATATTAATAGAACCTACCCTGATGTTAGATTGGCCTTTACTAAGCATGGAGGAAGTCTGGCGGAAAAAGGAAGCGTAGCATTTCAGTTTGATCGAAGAGGATTGATAAGAGTCGAAGAAAAAGGTGATAATGCCTTAGAAGCCGCCATAGAAGCTGGTGCAGAGGATATAGTCGAAGAAGATGATGGTACGCTTATATATACTGACCCTAAAGATTTAAATACTGTCAGACTAAACATCGTTAACGGTGGTCTTAAGATATTGGATGCTGAACTTAGTTATGTGCCAAAAACTAATGTTGAAGTTGCAGATGTATCGACTGCCGGGAAAATACTAAGATTAATGGATGCCTTAGAAGATATTGATGATGTGGTTAATACTCATGTTAATTTCGATATTCCTGAAGCTATCCTAGCGCAGTTAGCCTAAAGCATATAGACTGTAGGCTAATGGTAAGTATATTAGGCATCGACCCGGGTACTGGTATAGTTGGGTTTGGTTTTCTAAAAGCCGATAGCAAGAAGCTGGAAGTAGTTGACGCTGGGGTTATTAGAACGCCTGCTCATGAGGCGAGTGAAAAGCGACTATTGACAATATATGATGAGGTAAATCTGCTAATAAAGGAGTTTAAGCCTGAATGGTTAAGCATAGAGAAGCTATTCTTTGCGCGTAATGTTACCACTGCTATGGCTGTCTCTCAATCTAGGGGAGTCATAGTTTTGGCAGCTACTCAAGCCGGTTTGCAGATTGCAGAGTATACACCCTTGCAGATAAAGATGGCCATAACTGGATATGGGCGGGCAGACAAGAAACAAATGCAGGAAATGGTTAAGGTTTTATTAAACTTAGAAACGATACCTAAGCCAGATGATGCTGCGGATGCTTTAGCGGCAGCTATTACTCACGCTCAATTTATTACCTAGTTAATATGTGGCATAATTAATAGAATGATTGCATCTTTAGAAGGTATAGTTGAAGATAAAGCGTTGGATAAAACGGTTATTAATGTTACTGGTGTAGGTTATGAGGTATATGTTAACAATACTTGCTTAAGTAGTTTAGTAAAAGGTCAGCGAGCAAAACTTTATATAAGGGAACAAATAAAGGAAGATGCTCATGACTTATACGGCTTCTTAAACTTAGCGGAAAAAGAGCTATTTGAGAAACTACTATCGGTAAAGAATGTTGGGCCTCGTGTAGCAATGGCGGTATTAAATATTGGAACTGTAGATATGGTAAAGCGCGCCATCGCTGGTGGCGACACTAAATTATTACAAACCGCTAAAGGAGTTGGCAGAAGAGCAGCTGAGCAAATAGTAGTTGAGCTAAGAGATAAAATTGGACTTAGCTCTTCGGCTGAAGCTGAAGCTATTGTAGGGCGGAGTGGCGAAACGGAAAACGATGAAGCTGTTGAGGCTTTGGTAAGTCTTGGTTATTCACTTTATGATGCGAGGTTGGCGATGTCTAATGTTGACCATAGTTTGCCTTTAGAAAGTAGAATTAAACAAGCACTTAAGGAGGTTAAGTAATGTCTGAACCGATTATAGAGTTAGCCGATGGCAACAAAATTCCTCAAATAGGATTAGGTTTATGGCAAATTAAAGATGAGTCAGTTTTTGCAGAAGCCTATAAAGCGGCAATTAATGCTGGCTATAGGCATTTTGATACTGCTCAGGCTTATCACAATGAACAGTTTTTAGGTAATCAGATAGTAAATTCAAAGATTGATCGAAAAGATCTTTTTATTACTACTAAGATTGCTGTCCAAAATTTTGGTGAAAATAAAAGCATGAAGAGTTTTGAGGCATCATTAGAACTTCTTAAAACAGATTACGTTGATCTTTTATTGCTGCATTTTCCCGTACCTGTTTTAAGAAAAAAGACCTGGCTGAGACTTGAAGATATAAAACGTCAAGGATTGGCCAAATCAATCGGGGTTAGTAATTTTACGATAAAACATCTAGAACAAATGCAAGCTTTTGCCAATGAAATGCCGGTAATCAATCAAGTCGAGATGCACGTATTTCTACAGCAACAGGCTCTTCTTAAATATTGTAAAGAGAAAAAAATCGTGGTTGAAGCTTACTCGCCATTAGCACATGCAAAATCAATGGATAATTCAGTGATTAATCAACTGTCTGATAAGTATCATAAAAGCTATGCTCAAATTATGCTTAGGTGGGCGTTCCAACAGCAAGTAGTTATTATTCCTAAGTCAGTTAATCCTAAAAGAATAGAAGAAAATTTTAATATTCTTGATTTTAATATTACCGATGAAGATATGGTTTTACTTAGCAATCAAGATAAAAATCTTCGGACTTGCTGGAATCCTGAACTCGTTCCGTGAAAGAAAGCTGTTAAAATAAGCTTATAAGATGATAGATCGAATAATAAATGCTGCTCAAGAGCCAATAGACAAAGAAGACACCGAAGTTGAGATTACTCTTCGTCCAAGGGACTTTGATAGTTATATTGGGCAAGAGAGATTAAAAGCTAATTTAAAATTAGCAATTGCTGCTGCTAAAAAAAGAAACGAACCATTGGATCATATTTTGCTATATGGTCCTCCTGGGCTTGGTAAAACGACCATGGCTAGCGTTATAGCTAACGAAATGAATACCCAGATACGAATTACTAGTGGACCGGCTGTTGAGCGCCCAGGTGACTTAGCTAGTTTGTTAACAAATTTAACCGATGGTGACATATTGTTTATAGATGAAATTCATCGTCTTCATAGAACAGTAGAAGAGGTATTGTATACGGCGATGGAGGACTATAAGCTTGACATTATGATTGGCAAGGGGCCATCAGCAAGGAGTCTTAGACTTGATTTACCTAAGTTTACTATTATAGGTGCGACTACTAGAACTGGAGCTATCGCAGCCCCATTAAGAGATAGATTTGGCCATGTTCATCGATTAGATTTTTATACGGTAAGTGAAATTGAATCCATTATAATCAGAGCTGCAAGGATATTAGGCGTAGAAATCAAGCCAAGTGCAGCTAAAATATTAGCAACTCGAGCAAGATTGACGCCAAGGATCGCTAATCGACTTTTAAAAAGAGTTAGGGACTACGCAGATATTAATGGTGATGGCATAGTTGATAACTCAATGGCTAACCAGTCTTTGGAACTTTTAGATATTGATCAGTTGGGACTAGACCCAGCTGATAGAATGTTGCTTGCGGCAATTATAGATAACTATCATGGTGGTCCTGTAGGAGTTGAGACTTTGGCAGCAATAACGAGTGATGAACGTACGACGATAGAAGATATGATTGAGCCTTATTTATTACAAATAGGATTACTGGAAAGAACGTCTCGTGGTAGGAAGGTTACAGCCAAAGCCTATGCCCATTTAGGGAAAATTAATGATAACGATCCAGATCAAACTAGCTTAATTAATTAGTGTTTATTGAAATGGATTGTTTCGCGATTGATTGAATAGGGCATGAACGCTAACTGAATTATTGTTAAGTTTTTTAAGTTTGTTTACAACTCTTGGATTAATATTTGGTTGAGCAGTAGTCTTTAAGTCGCCACTAATCATTAATTGGCTTGGTTGCTTATTTAAGAAGCTGTTTATACTAAACACAACAAAGATGTAGATCACGATAAAGAATATTAGCAAGAATAACCATAAGTATTTTTTAGTTGCCCTGAATAAAGAAGCTATTTCTTGTTTATTTTGTTTGGTCTTTGTTGTTTTATTACTCATCTTGGCTTTATATACTCGTTTATTGTTAAGCTAAAGGTCATAAGTTTACTTGGTGAATTTAAGGGTTGAAGATTGAGGCCGGTTACCTCTGAGGTTAATCTATTTTGTTCTAATTTAGATAAAAAGGAATAAAAACTTGAATAACTAACAGCATCAGATTTTTGCGTATCTTCGACTTGAATAGGCAGAGTATATACCCCTGGAATGCCTTTGACGGGAGTTAATTGAGAAATAGATAATGCTGGCGGTGGAGTTGATTTACTTGTTGTGGGTGTAGCTGTGGTTGGAGTATTGCCCAGTGTTGAAGAAGGAAAAACTATGGCAGTAAGAGTAATATTGCTTTGCTGAGCAATATTTACTATTTCTCTTACGGCTTGAGCTTGATCTTTGTTTTGCGGAACAATAGTCTGGGCAATTTTTTCAAGCGAAGAATATTTCTGAACCTCTTTTTTATCGATTATTAAATTCACCTGTTCAGTACTTAAGGCTTGATTTTTAGCTTTCAGACTTACTAAATTATTAGCTTGTTCATTTAGAGAATTAACAATAAAGTATGCACTTCCAAGGCTAATTATAAAAAGTAATAATATTAGGATTAACAATAGAATATGGACGAGCTTACTATTAAATTTTATGGTTGTGGTCATGGCTTAGTCACCCTTTGATTAATAAATAAGAATTGATTGTTGGGGGCAAACTGGGCTCTTAAAGAAACAGTACAAGGATATAGTGGGTTGGTTTGTGGGGTAGGTATACAAGTTATACTTATGATATCGGCCTTGGAGAAAATACCATTAGCCGGATCAGCTAAATTTACCTGTACTTGACTTGCAAGGCTATAATTTGCTGCTTCGGCGGTAATGTCTAGTCCTGATCCGCTAGAAGTTGTAGTGATGTTTAGGCCGGTTAAGTTAGTTCCCGCTGGAAGGGCGGCTGCCATATTTGATAGTAGCTTTGAAAATACTACTTCTTGAGAAAGTACCTTGACTACTAAATTAAAATCATTACTAATGGTTGCTACTTGGCTATTGGTACTAAGTAAATTATTACGATTCAATGATGCTTGAATATCGGATACTTGACTTTTATTTTTACTTATTGCTTGATGAAGACTAACCCAACCGTAAGTACCTATAATTCCAATACCGATTAACCCGATCACAAGAGCTGTGACCCATTTGAGCATTTTTTGATTACTTTGAGCGTAATAGTAAGATTTTTTTGTTTCAGGAGGTATAAGATTAATCATCTTAAAACACCTCTTTAGGGTTAGTCATGCTTAGTCCTGCGGCTGTGGCATACATTTGTTTGTCGGCGTGGGTGGGTAGCTTAAGTTTGCTGACTTTAAGATATTGCCATGGATCACAAGGTCGAACGGCGATTCTTAGCCTATCGGTTAGAAATTCATTCATACCAGGTATGTTACTACCACCTCCAAGTGTGACTATTTGGGAAATTGGGCGCTCAAGTCCATAATGCTCTTCGTAATATCTTATTAATCTCCGTATTTCTTTAATAATTTGTTCAAAAACTGGCTCTAGCCCGGCTCTAACTTCTCTTTGTCTTTTGCTGACACCTAAACCGTACCTTGTTTTAATAATATGTGCTTCTTGAGGAGTAACGTTTAGAGTCTGGGCAATTGTTTTAGTAAATATTTCGCCACCACCTTGAACGGTGCTCGAGGTAAGCATCGAGCCATCGAACACGCTTATATCTGATGATAGTGAGCCAAAGTCAATAATAATTGTCGGAACGTCACTTTGATAATCGTGATTGAAAAGTCTTCCGGCTGCACTCATGGTTGTTTCAATGAATATTGGTTCAAGACCCATGACTAAAGCTAGATCCATATATGAATCAACAATATCTTTGGGAACGGCTACAGCTAGAAACTCTTGACCCTCATCAGTTTTACGTATAGCCTGAAAATCTAAATAGAGCTTATCAAGAGGTACTGGAATGTACTGTTCAGCCTCTGTATTAACTGCTTCTGTTAATTCTCTTTGACTCATTTCAGGCAATATAAGCGAACGAGTAAATGTTCTATATGATGGAATGGTCATTGCTACTCGATTGGTGGTTATGTCGCCAATGAGATGCTGCTTAAATAACTCTACTGCCGCTTTAGCTATAATTTCTGGCTTGATGACAACACCATCTTTTATGGCATTAGGGTCAAAATGACAACTACCATAACCAATTAAGTTACATACATTTTTAGCACTTAATCCGACTTTATTGCGATTTGGTCCAGGCTCTGTTTGCATTACTTTTAATGAGCCATTACCAATATCTAACCCGAAAAGAGGTCTATCTTTGAAAAAATATGGTAATTTTTGTCTCGTGCCCATCCAAGCATATGCCTTTTAAATTAAGTATAACCTATTTCAATGAAAATAGTGATTTTTAATCCAATTGCCGAAGCGTATACACAGTATTACTTTGTTCTAGTGTTGCTGTCAGCGTGTAGTGGTTACAGCTTTTTGCTAAAGTTGCACAACTTACGCCATTATTAGTTGGCGCATAACCGAAACATCCATGTTCGGAATGAGCGATTAAAACTGGTTTATGGTTGACGCTACAAAACTTGTTAGTGGCAGTCCATGAAGGGTCTTGAATCATTGATGAAGTGAACCCTTTTATGTTAGCTGCAAGCCAATTCGGGTTGTTCATATCTGCTAGGGTAGGATAGTACATATTGTGAGAATAAAAATTCTCAACATATTCTTGGAGTATTCTTAATTGTGCCTCTCTTTTGTTATTTCTAGAGCTAGACTTAATGCCTGAATAGGTGTATCCAACAATGCCAACTAAAACACCTATAAACAAGACGATAATTAATAGTTCAATAATACCAAGGCCTTTATCATCTTTTCTTAGTCTATTTAACATAAAACTATTGTCCTACCATTTTTTGTTATATATCTAAGAGCTTCTTTGATTGAAGTTTTCTGAGATATTTCACTGTCTCCAATAAAAATTATAACACTAATGCCTATTTTAAAATCAAGAAGGATAAGTTATTAATAGTTTGGCTCGTAACTTGTTATTGACCATGTGCCAGTACTTGATTCTAGGTTAGTTCCAAAAATAACTGAACCTGCTCCATTTAGACTAACTGTTTGTCCTGTTGCAGCTCCAATATTGCCACTACCGGCTACATTTACTTTTCCCCAGTAAGCATCAAATATCATACCCGGAAGATCTACTGAACCTCCGATGTTGATTGTTTGCATGTTCTGAGATTGCTCAAGCGCATTACCGGTAATGCTTGAGCAATAATTGGTGGTTGAAGTAGTGCAAGGGTCGGCACTATCAAAGCTTATAAAGTCTATTCCGGTACCACTACTATTAGTAATTATTGAGGGTGAACCGTCAATTGTTATAGTTCCATTTACTATAATTACAGGTTGAGTTGTTCCTGAACTGCTAGCTACGGTGATTTTTGCAGCTCCTCCAATGGTAAGATTCCCAGTTATATATACATTTCCGTTAATAGTAATATTGCAGCTTCCGCCAATTGATACATTACCAGTCAGCTCAAGATTACCTGGCCACGTTCTATTAAAAGGCCAACTATCGCAGACATAGTCGTTGTTAGTACCTGACGCGGTTGTGGTAACTGCACTGATTTGCGCAGGCCTGTTATAGCTAGGCGGAGAGGCGATCGGTGCAGTACGGCCTGTTTCTAAGCCACTTCCTCCGTTTCCTCCCTGAATATTATTGTTTGGTCCAGTACTCGTTTGTCCCGTAGCAATAACTGATCCATATATATTAGTGCTATAGGCCAAGCTAATAGGTTGAGTGCTAGTGCAGACTGTTGGATATGTTGATCCGGGATCAGTTCCTGTTGGGCAGGCATCATTACCTACATTAACATTGACAGGTTTATCGTATGTTCCAATTTTAGAGGCCCCATTTAAAGTTATCGTTCCGCCTACATAAACGTTCGAGTTTACAATATTAGCACTTCCCCCAAGTATTAGACCGCCAGGCCCAGTAAGGACTGAATAGCCACTGCTACCAGTTTCTACGACAGTTACTTTAATGCTATTTGTAGCAGCCGGCGTAGCAGTGTTATTTTGTCTATATACATTGGCAGTAGAAATGATAGTTTTAGTTTTACCGTTAGAGTTGGTAGTTATGGTTGTAGTAAAGTCACCTATTCCTTGAACTGAATTATTAAAAAATTGTTGAGGCGTTGAGTAGCCAACAAAAGAGCTATTGCTATTGATTTGGGTGACTGATTGCTCGATTCCAGCTTCGGCTGTGAGTTGGGCATTTTGAGTATATTCACTTAATACCGTGTCCTGATATTGTAAGGCAATTAGTTGGCTAATACTAAAACCAATAGCTGTTAAAAAGAGAATCATGACTATAGCAGAGATTAATATCCAGCCATTATCTTCGCTTTTATGAGCATAGACTTTTCGTTTTAGTTTGTTAATCATTTCTAAAAACCATCCTTGTTGTATAGCTAGTGCTTATATTTGCATTACCATAAGGAGCTGTTAGTGTAATCGAGAGCTGAATCGAACGAGCATTACTAGGAGAGACGATAGTGTTATTGGCTCCATAATAAGTAACTAACCAGCTAGTGACTCCTTTGGCGATGGTGGTGTCTGGAGGGCAGGAGGAAGTAGCAAGAGAAGGTGGGCATGTGGTTACGGCTGCATCGTTAGTGCTGTTAGACGCAAGAGTTCGCCTATAAAGTGTGGTGCCAGAAAGATAATAGATTTCATCATCCTTTTGGGTAATATAATTCGATGAATCTAGAAAGATAGCATTACCGCTACTGTCAGTAGCTACTTTCGCTAATATAAGAGTTTGACTATTAGAGCTCCAGCCAAATTGATTTCCTCCAGGACCATTAGGGTCGGGCCAGCGGTTAGTTTGATCTACGCCACCAGATAGTACTGTATCGTTATTAATAATACTTAATGCAGTCTGGGCTTCGTTTAGTAGACTGGCTCTAGCTAGGGCAATACTAGAAGATTGCATCCAGGTTGAGATAAAATTAACTAAAGCAAACGATAGGATACCCATTACTATCATGACAACTAGTAGTTCTACGAGGGTAAATCCTTTTTCGTCGTTTTTCTTTAAATAGGGCATACTTAATCTCCCTGACCTATGCCAATAACACCAATATCTGAGCTTAAGGTAATCGTTTGTTGTTGATTAAATTCACTATAGGATACTGTGACGTCAACCCGTCTTAATCCCGGCATTGGCTCGCTTATTGCTACTGTACCACTTTTATTGGTTGGAAGTAGAGAAGGTAAACTAGAGCTAAAATTAATAGTACTTCCGGGCGTTAGTGAGTCATAGCCGTTATTTCTTAAATCTTCAATTTCTGTTCTGGCCGCTCTAACCGCAAGATCGTAATGCTGACCTTTAATTTGAGTAATCTGCATTATGTAATACATGCCAGCTAAACTTACAGTAACTAAGCCTAATACAATTATAGTAACGAGAAGTTCGATCAACGTAAAACCATCGTCTTTTATATCTTGTTTTTTGGCGTAGCTGTTAATTTTCATTATCTATTATTTATTATTATAAAACTGCTTAAGCTTATGCCCAAGCAGTTTTATGTCTTTAGGTTTTGTTACTCTAGTTAGTTGCGGTGTAGTTAGTAGTTCCACCCCACATAGTAGCTGAGGCTGTTAGCGTATAACCTGTGCAAGGTGTAGTACCCGTGGTTATTGCTCCACCACTTGCAACGGTATCGCCACAACCAGATGGCGTTACTGCGTATGTATAGTTAGGGCTTACAAAAGTTGTGCTAAGAGTTAAGTTGTTACCCCCAGCCGGACTATTTAACCAGTTGTCCATATAGGTTTGAGTTGCAGGATAGCTGCTGTTATCTGCATAGTACTCAGCCATTTTACTTTGTACTTCTCGAACTGTAGATTGTGCTGCAGCCTGGTGAGCCTTATTTGTTGCACCACTATATGCTACAAATGATATAACGGCTAAAATTCCAATAATTATAATCACTATCAATAACTCAATTAGAGTAAAACCTCTTGAGTTCATTTTCTTTTTCATTATTAAATTGCCCACCCTTCTTTCTTGTTTTCTTTCTTTATTCTTTCTTTATATTATTATTTCCAGATATTTTTTATTGTAACCTGATAACATACATTATTTCTTATGCTTATGTTAAAGTCAACAGGCATTATGAATAAATGTAAACTAACCTGATACATGAGTGGATAATTGAGCGATTGGACCATAAACGCTAACCGCTATAATTCCTACCATACCCCCTAAGACTATAATCATGACCGGTTCAATTATGGAAGATATTCCAGCAACTGCTTCATCGACCTCTTGTTCATAAAATTCGGCAACTTTCAGGATAATTGTATCAGTCGTTCCTGTTTCTTCCCCAACTGCAAGCATTTGAATTACGATAGGAGGAAAATGTTTACTTTTAGCTAGTTCACCAGATAGTTGGTTTCCAGCCTGTACGGCTTTTGAGCATTCGATTAGCTCTTTTTCTATAACAGCATTGCCAATTGCACCAGCTGTGGTGTTAATTGCGTCAACTATGGATACGCCAGCGCTCATAAGAGAAGCAAAGATACGCGAGAAACGCGCTACAGCTGTTTTGGTAATGATGACTTTAATTGCTGGAATTTTTAATAGTAAACTATGCCATTTATACCTTCCTTTTTCTGTTTTAATGTATCGACGGAATAATATTATTGCCAATGGCAGGATAATGACAAAAAAGATAATAAATAAGGGTTGTTGCATATCGTGACTGACACCCAATAGAACTCTAGTATAAATTGGTAGCTTCGCTTTGCCGTTACTTAGTGAGTTTAGTATTTTACCTATTTTAGGTACTATAAAAGTCATTAATATTACAAAAGCTATGATAGTAACTGAGAAAATAACCGTTGGATACATCATTGCGCTTTTTATTTTAGACTTTAGTGCAGCATCTTTTTCTTGTTGAAAAGCTAGCCTATCTAATACTGTATCCAATATGCCCCCTGCTTCTCCGGCCTTTACCATATTTATGTATATGGATGAAAATGTTTCTGGATGCTTGCTTAAAGAGTCACTTAAATTCGTGCCAGCTTGAATATCTGCCACTACTACTTCTAGCACTTTTTTTAAGGGTAATGATTCTGTCTGCTCTTTTAGTAATGTTAGCGATCTCATTAAGGGGACTCCAGCGTCTACTAAGGTAGATAATTGACGCGTGAAAATCACTAAATCTTTTGTTTTAACTTTATTCATTCCAGGCAGCGATATCTGCATATTAAGGCCACTATTTTTCTTAGTCGCTTTAACTATGATTGGTATGAGCTGCTTAGATCGTAGGGCAGTGAGAGCAGCAACTTTATTGTCAGCGCTAATAATTCCCTTTTGGATTTGGCCGTTATTATTATGGGCGGTATATTCAAAGTCGGGCATCTTCTTATTTACCTATCACTAGTGACACGCATTACTTCTTCAAGTGTCGTTTGACCGCGCAGTGCTTTAATCAATCCGTCGATATGCATAGATACCATTCCATTATTTTCGGCAAGCTTTTCTAGCTCTTCGCTAGTAACGTTACTGACGATGCTTTTTTGAATGTCATGGTCATTATCCATTACTTCATATATTCCTATTCGACCCTTATAGCCAGTATGATTACAGTTATCGCATCCTTCTTCGTGAGCTTTCCAAAGTCGACTAACTCCTTTGTCGGTGCTACTTAGTGTATTAATTGAATATTTTGTATTTGAATCATCAATGCCAACACCGTCTTTTAACGCCTCTGCTTCAAGTTCGTGGATTTTAAGAAAATCTTCGTTATTTTCAAGATAAAAGGCTGATTTTATTCGTTCTACTATGCCGCTATCTGGAACGTATTCTTCACGGCAATCTTGACATAGCCGCCGGACTAGACGCTGCCCAATGACTGCACGTACCGTACTGGCGATTAAGAATGGCTCAACACCCATCTCTAAGAGTCTAGGTAAGCAGGTTGCTGCATCACTAGTATGAAGAGTGGAAAAGACTAAGTGACCAGTCAATGAGGCCTGTACGGCCAGATCAGCGGTTTCTGTATCTCTAATCTCTCCGACCATAATGATGTTTGGATCTTGTCTTAAGAGTGATCTTAACCCGTTAGCGAATGTCATTCCGGCGATTGGATTAACTTGTGTTTGGTTAACTCCTACTATTCTATATTCAACCGGATCTTCAACTGTAGAGATGTTCACGTTAGGCGTATTTAGCATAGATAAGACACTAAATAGGGTTGTAGACTTTCCAGAGCCTGTTGGTCCAGTCACTAAAACCATGCCGTGAGGCTGGATAATAGCTTGATGAAGAATCTTAAGGGCATCGCCCCAAAAGCCCAACCCTTCAAAGGTAGCTGCTTTAACAGATTCGTTTAATATTCTCATAACTACCTTTTCGCCATCGACAATGGGCAGGGTTGAGACTCTTAATGCAAATAGCTGTGTTCCAACTTCTATTTTAAATCGTCCATCTTGTGGTGCGCGATGCTCATCTATTTTAAGGTTAGACAAAATCTTAATACGACTAACTAAAGCTGCTTGTACTTTTTTTGGTAGTTTATTAGCTTCTCTTAACATGCCATCAATGCGGTAGCGGACTAAAACATATTTCTCACGGGGTTCGATATGGATATCACTAGCACCTGCTTTAATTCCATATTCAATGATGAGATTAACCGTTTGGGCGATCGGTGAGTCTTCGGTTAAGTCGCTTTCACTTACCGTATCCTCGTTGTCATCATCAGCTATATCGTCATTGGAAATAATCTTAGTTAATTCACCGGCAATATTGCCTCGGTAATTATCCAAAGCAGCTTTTATTTGGCTTTCAGGAGCAACGTAGATTCTTAAGTTTGATCCAAGTTGTTTTTGAAGAAAATTTACTGCCTGTATGTCATCAGGATCTGACATGGCTACAAATACAGCACCATCTTCGTCGGTGTCAAAGACAATTGCGTTATATTGACGAGCAATCCTTTCGGGTAGTTGTTTTAAACTTTCTTTTTTTATATCTTTTGGATTAATCTCTACAAACGGAATATCTACTTCTTCGGCATAAAGTTTGGTTAGGTCTTTTTCGTTTAATATGTTGGCGTTAATAACTAAATCCTGAAGTGGCCTTTTTTCATTTTTTTCTTGGTCATGTAGCATTGTTAGCTGATCAGCGCTAACTTTGCCGCTGCGTTTTAAGAATTCATCAACAATTTTGTCAGATATACGCATTTTAGTTATCTATTTTATTTTACCCACATTAACCTTTAGCGTTTAGTATAGCAACGTCTTGTTAAAAATGCATTAACTATGTTAAAGATTAAATATTTATTTAAGAGTAGGCATAAGCAATTTAGTAAAGTAGCCGAAGAACTTATAGTAGTATATAGTTTAGTTTAAGAGCTATTAGGGGAAAGGATGTTTATTTATGGCACAAACTAAAACTGTTCAAAAAACAGATACAGATGCTGCTCCTGAGGGAAAGGCTAAGGCATTAGGAGTTGCACTTGACCAAATTGAGAAGCAGTTCGGTAAAGGGGCAATCATGAAATTAGGAGAGGATCATGCATTAAGTAATGTGGAGTTTACTTCGACTAGCTGTTTATCTTTAGACATTGCACTTGGTGGAGGCATACCAAGAGGAAGAGTTGTTGAAATCTACGGACCTGAATCGTCGGGTAAGACTACTTTGACTTTGCATGCGATTGCAGAAGTTCAGAAAAAAGGCGGTACAGCAGCTTTTATTGATGCTGAGCATGCGCTGGACCCTAACTATGCTAAAAGGATTGGTGTAGACGTGGCCAATTTATTGCTTAGTCAACCAGATAACGGAGAGCAGGCGCTTGAAATAACCGAAACACTAGTTAGATCAAACGCTGTTGATTTAATTGTTGTCGATTCAGTCGCCGCATTAGTACCAAGAGCTGAAATAGAGGGCGATATGGGCGATTCTTTGCCGGGCTTACAGGCTCGATTGATGAGTCAAGCTTTGAGAAAGTTGACGGCCGTAATTTCTAGATCAAAAGCTACAGTCATATTCATTAATCAAATAAGAATGAAAATAGGAGTAATGTTTGGCAATCCAGAAACTACAACTGGTGGCAATGCTTTGAAGTTTTATTCTAGTGTTCGAATGGATATAAGAAGAATTGGTCAGATCAAGCAGGGTGATGATATTGTCGGAAACAGGACGAGGGTTAAGGTAGTTAAAAATAAGATAGCACCACCTTTTAAAGAAGTTGAATTTGACATCATGTATAACGAAGGCATAAGTAAAGCCGGTGACCTTATTGATTTAGCTTCCTCAAAGGGCATAGTCGAAAAAGCTGGTGCATGGTATTCCTACAAGGGTGAGAAGATCGCTCAAGGTCGAGAAGCGGCTAAAACGTATCTTAACGAAAATCCTAAAATACAAGCCGATATAGCAGCTGCCGTAATTGGTGCCGAAAAAGCTTAAGCCGAGCAATAGTTGACTATGATCGTTACTGATCTAACTGCTGTTAATGGTAAGCCTGGTGTTTATTTTATTGCGGTTGATGGAAGGCCAGTAGGAAAGATTGTCGCCGAAGATATCTTTAAGTTTGGTTTGGTCGTTAATAAAACCATAAGCGAAAAGACTTATTCAGAATTAGTTAATAGGGTTGAGTATTTGCTTTATTACTATCAAGCGTTAGCTTATGCTAGCAGGAGATTAAGGTCAAAAGAAGAATTAAGAAGATATTTATTTGGACGTAAGTGTATTGGTAAAGTTGCTGATTCTATTATTGATGAACTAGATAGATTAGGAATTGTAGATGAACAAAAATTGGTTGAAGCATATATTCATGACAGGGAATTATCTAGTCCCATGTCCAAAAAAATGCTTACTTTAAAGCTTAAACAAAAAAAGATTGACCAACAAACGATTGATTATGAATTAAGTAAAAACGATTATGACGATACTGATGCACTAGATGCATTAATAGCTAAGAAAGCTAATCTAACTGCTTATAAGAAAAATAAGAATAAATTTTTTCGTTATTTAATTAGTAGAGGTTTTAACTATGAAGATATAGCTAAACGTATTGGTCGACCGGAATAGTTAAGTTGCCGTTGCAGGCGCTACCACTCTACTATCTTGTAGTAAATCATTGATGATAATTTTCTTATCAGTCACTTCATTGATTTGAGTCCGATCAATACTTAAGTTTCCACCGGTAAAGTTTTTTAGTAATGATTGAGAAGCATAAATCTTTTGAATATACATGGATTGCATTTCGACCGCATAATCGTTGACTTTACCGACGCGTTGCTTTGAGGTAGTGATAACTGATTTGCCGATTAGCTGAAAGTTTAGGTCAATTACTTCTTTTAGTCTTATGAGATCCGATGGATCGCTTAATACGTCATGATCGTTAACTACATAACCTTTAGTGGGCATATATTCTCTTATATCTTGATAAAGCAAGATCATAGATTTGCCGTTATATCGATCACTACAATAAAGTCCTTCTATTTTTAGATTGTTAGGGTTGATTAAGGCAGCATTGACTTGAGCAATCATCGCTCCTGTTCTTAGTGAGAGGACTGACTTATTTAATATTGACTGACTAAGTTGAAGCATAAACATCAGTATAAGCTTAGTAAGCTTAAAGCTCTAGTAGGACTAGTCTTTTAATTAGTAATATCAGATAATCTTATTGAAGATGGCGTACAAAATAACAAAGACTCTTGATAGTCTTCAGGACACATTAGCCTTGGCTGCTTTGATTGGCGGTAAGTTACGAGGAAATGAAGTTATCGAGTTAGTAAGTGATTTAGGCGGTGGTAAGACGACTTTCGTTAAGGGTCTAGCTAAGACGGCTGGTAGTAGCGATCACATTTCTAGTCCATCATTTACTATTCGGAATGATTACAAAGCCAAGGATTTTAATATAGCCCATTTTGATTTTTACCGACTAAATGACCCCGGTATTATATCCGACATGTTGGCTGAAGCCATTAATGATCCCAATACCGTGGTGATAATTGAGTGGGGCGGTATTGTAGGAGATGTCTTGCCTATAGATCGAATGAGTGTCAAGCTTAGCGTTGGAGATATAAATACTAGGCAGGCAGAAATAGAGATACCTAATGATTATGATTATTTGTATGAGGCAATAAAATAAAAATGTATTATCTTTTATTAAGAACTGATCAAGACCAAGCAGAATTATACCTATATCAGGAAAATAAAGTTCAAGATAGTCTAATTTGGCTGGCTGAAAGACATTTAGCTGAAACGTTAAATCAACAAATCGAGGACTTGTTAAAGTCAAATAATATTAGCTACAAAGAGCTAGATGGCATTGGTATATATGGAGGACCAGGAAGTTTTACTGGTCTAAGAATAGGAGCAAGTGTAGCCAATGCACTAGCCTATGGTCTTAACATTCCAATAGTTAGCATGTCAAATGAAGACTGGAAAAGTAGTGTTTTGAATGAACTAGCATCAGGTCATAATCAGAAAATAGCGATACCTATATATGGTAGTGATGCTCGAATTACTAAACCAAGAAAATAGTCATGGATTGACCAATATAACTATAGCGAGGTATAGTTTAAATCAAGCTTGATTCTGTTTAGAGGATTTCTTGAGACTCAAGCCATTGATTTATAACTGTTATTTAAGACTTTTTAGGACATAGAGTATATAAGTAGATTTTCTTTAAGCAAACTAGAGAAGTGATAGCGATTGTTTAACTTAATAGATTTTAAAAAGTATATTTATATATCAAAATATTCCTAAAATAAAAGGAAAGGGACAACGACATGGTTATATTATCCATAGTTTTAGCTGTGGTTGGATTAGGTGTTGGTTTTGGCGCTAATAATGTTATTAGTAAGCGCCGCCTAGGAGATCTTGAGGTTAAGGCAGAAAAAGAAAAACTAAAAGCCGAAAAAGAAGCCGATAAGATGGTAAGCCAAGCTCGTGAAGAATCGGCTAAATTAATAGAAGAAGCCAGGCGAGATGAACAATCAAGGCGGAAAGAACTAAAAGATTTAGAAAATAGGTTAGTCGTTAGGGAAGAGTCACTTGATAAGAAACTGGATGAATTAGATAAGCGGACAGAGAGACTACGTGCTAGTGAAGATGAGGTAGAGAAGCTTAAGGATGAAATTAGAGATATTAGGCTAAAACAGCAGGATAAACTAGAAAAAATAGCTAAACTCACAAAAAGTGAAGCGGCTGAAAAATTAATGCAAATGACCGAACGTGACGTTCGCCAAGACCTTACTGGTCTTATAGTTAAGCTTCAAAATGAAGCTAAAGAAAGCGCTGAAGAAACTGCCGCTTTGATAATCACTACCGCGATGGAACGTATAAGTAGTGAAGTTACCGCAGAGCGAACGGTTACTTCAGTGAAGCTTGAAGATGAAGAGATGAAGGGACGGATAATTGGTAAGGAAGGTCGAAACATTCAGGCTTTGCAGCGGGCAACTGGTGTAGATATTATGGTTGACGATACTCCTGGCTATGTTGTTATGAGTTCATTTGATCCAATTAGACGAGAAGTTGCTAGACAGGCTATGGAAATGTTAATGAAAGATGGCAGAATTCACCCTGGACGCATCGAAGAAGTTGTAGAGAAAGCTCAAAAGAATGTTGAAAAGGATGTAGTAAGGGCAGGAGAGGATGCAGCTAGAGAAGTCGGCATCATAGGTATTCCTAAGGAAATATTGCATTTATTAGGAGAATTAAGATATCGCACGAGCTATGGTCAAAATGTACTTAAACATTCGACTGAGATGGCGCATATTGCAGGTATGATAGCCGAAGAAGTAGGTGCCGATGTTAAGATAACTAAGTATGCTGCTTTAGTTCATGATCTAGGTAAGGCATTGACACATAAAATGGAGGGTAAGCACCATCATATATCTGGAGAAATGCTCAGAAAATATGGTGCACCAGAAGAAGTAGCATTGGCTGCCGAACAGCACCATGACGATGTAGAGGCTACTAGTGTGGAAGCGCTTATTATAAGAGTTGTTGATGCTATAAGTGCCTCTCGACCAGGTGCAAGAAATATTAGTGCCGAAAATTTTGCAGAAAGAATGAAAGAGCTAGAGAATATTGCTAATGGCTTTAGTGGAATAGATAAATCTTATGCTATTAGTGCCGGTAGGGAAGTTAGGGTGTTTGTAAGACCTCAGCAAATAGATGACCTAAATGCTATTAAGCTAGCTAGAGATATAGCTACTAAGATAGAGTCATCAATGCAATATCCCGGTACTATTAAAGTTAATGTAATTAGAGAGACTAGGGCAATAGAATTTGCAAAGTAAAGTAAGAATACTCTATGTCGGTGACATCATGGGCGAGGTTGGCCTTAGATTAATCGAAAAAGAGCTTAGCGGGTTGAGGCATAAACATGCTATCTCTATGGTGATTGCTCAATCGGAGAATGTTACTGATGGCAGGGGGTGTTCACCAGCAGATTTTAATCGTTTAAAAAAAGCTGGTATAGATTTTTGTACCGGCGGAAACTGGTCGCTATGGCAAAAAGACCTCTTCCCGATTTTAAGCGACCCTGCTCAACCTATTATCCGACCAGCAAATTATCCTGATGGAACTCCTGGCTTGGGTTATAAATATATTGATAGTGGATTTGGTAAAATCCTTGTAATTAGTTTATTGGGCAAAACTGTTGGTCGAGACAGTCAATTAAAGTTAAAGAATCCACTAATAACAATCGATGAAATTCTTGATGCACAAAAGTCTGTTGATAAGGTTGGGACGGTAGTTAACTTTCATGGTGACTATAGCAGTGAAAAGGTGGTTATTGGTCAGTACTTAAATGGCCGGGTTTCAGCTGTGATAGGTGATCACTGGCATGTACCAACGGCTGACGCAAGAATACTTTCAGCCGGAACAGCTCATATTACTGATGTTGGTATGGTGGGGGCTTTAAATGCTAGTCTAGGAGTAAAAACAGCTCTAATTATTGATCGATGGCGTAATGATAAAGTGAATCGTAATTTGTTAGAAGAGGATAAGCCATGGCAGTTTAATGGTTTGATCTTTGACGTAGATATTTCTTCTGGTAAAGCTTTGAGTGTAGAACAATTGAATATTTTATACGATTAAGACTGTTTTTTTTGGGTAACATTGGTTATACTACCGTTTGATTAGTGAATTCGGGGATTGGCGCAGTTGGCTAGCGCGCCGCGTTTGGGACGCGGAGGCCGGAGGTTCAAGTCCTCTATCCCCGACCAAGTGATATTTTGCTTAAATCAACAAGCATATCATAGGGTTTATTGAGCTTAATAACAGATACAACGTCATCACCAGCTCGTAGGTTCAACACTACTTCATTTAGGACAGCGTCTAGTTCCAGTAAATCCCTCGTACTATTGATAGTTTTCAGATACGAACGGGTGAGTTCGTAAAACTCTTGGCGGGTTGGCAGAGCTGTCTTTAGTTTATCCAACTCTGCATTTGCTACTTTAATGTTAGCCTGAGCCACGTTAATAAGATTTTGGTGATACTCCAATTTGCCAGAGTGATGTTTGACATACTCTTTAGGGTACTCACTTTGAAAGTCCTGATACTTAGCGTACTGCTTGTTATTTAGGGTTAGACTTGCTTTGGCTTCGCTTAATTTACGCCTTGCAACCGCTTTATCCTGAGCAACTTTAACCTCTAGTTTATCTATGTAATACTTGTAGGCTTCCTCGCTCTTTTTAGTGCATTGCTTTAACATTTCTTTGACTGGCTCAACTACCAACTTGCCCCGAATACTCTTTTTAAGTGGCTTACCAAATGTTTCAATAGCTAGTTTATTATTATGCCTGATACAGTTCTCACGGTTACGACAATACCAACTAATAAGCCATTTGCCCTTGTTCTTACCACGTTTAATTTCTTGGTGCTGCCACTGCATTGAGCTATCGCAGTAGTCGCAAATGACCTTACCCCGAAGTAGCCCGTACTCCAACCTAGCTGCTGCTGTGCCTTTGCCAGCATATTCCTTGCCAAAGTCGCTTGCTGCTTCACGGTTTAGCTGTATGTATTCGTCTGGCGTTATTAGTGGCAGGAAGTCATAGACATCATGTCAAGCTCCCCAAATCGTGAACAACCTTTCTACACTTTTTGTAGGCTTTTAGCATAAGCAACTGGATTTGTTTTTAAAGCACTATGAATACGCTTAGTATTGTAGTAATGAATTTGTAGGGCAATAGCTTCAAATACTTCAGATATATCTTTAAAGTGGTTAAGTTGTCCTAGTTCCAACTTGAAGTTACCAAACCATCTCTCCATAAAGCCATTCTGCCAGGGGGAACCTTTGTCAGAAGCAGATAAAGTTATTTCTAACTTAACG
>DAHXNJ010000011.1 GCA_027365445.1 Candidatus Saccharimonadota bacterium
TTTTAGGGTCAATAGCTTCTTGGGCACGACTAATAAGATAGGCACGAAAAGCAGGGCTATTCTCGTCCTTCACAAACACCATTGGGTTGAGTGTAGGCTTTAATTTCATATCACTATTATAACTCTTGTCTCTATAAAAAGCGAAAACAGCCCCTATTCCTTTCGGAAGAGCGCGCCATACAGCGCCAATTCGGGACTGCTTCTTTGTGACTTAATTGTAGCACAAATCCTTACTGGATGATTCGTAAAGTATATGCTTTGGCTCAGCATGCTGGTCACGGACCTTTAAGAATTAGGTTAGGCAGACAACTTAACACCGGTTGCTTCAGCAACCTTGAGTATCCATTGTTCTAGCCGATCTACTTTGTGGCCTAAAGCTAACATTTCTTTCATATATGTTTCGGACTGTTTGGCAAAAGCATCTACAGCATTAGTAAGATTGTTTAATTCTACTTTTGTTGCTGTATTGGCGAGTTGTTCATGAATAGTCTTGAACTCTGCCTGCATAAAATTATATAGTTTGGTAAATTCGTCTTCGCTCATGATTAGTTATTATAACTGATAGGTGGTATTTACAGTAATATAAAAATGTGGATATTTAATATTATTTTAATGCTCGATATGTTTATTGGATACATGCTCAACTTCATACTGTAGTTAGTCTTGGCTCACCGTTGAGTTCATTAATATAACTTTAAATACCACGACTAATTTAGATTTAATTGATCTTAATAAATTACTTCATTCTAGTACTACTTACCTGCTTAATAATGATTCTGTAATTCAGAAAGATTTATCTTAACGTTTAAATCTAATAATAATATTTTATCTTTTTGTTGAGTATATTATTATCATGCCTTCAGGTATTTGAGTTTAATGTAGGTTATATTTATTTTAATTGATCAATTTGCTCTGAGCGTTGATCTTAAACTCTCAAATCCTACTTGCATCTAAAAATTAATCATCAGTAATATACTTATTAAGCGTGAGTACTGCATTATTAATGTGCTGATAATTAGTACAATTTTACTACGCAAAAGTAAAGATATTATTGACTATCTTAGCTAAGTGTATGTATAGACAGATATTTGCCATACATATTGCCAAACTTTTTATCAAGAGTTAATAAGTACGTGCAGTCATGTCGCTTGGCACAAGCTACCTGAAGAGCATCTTCAAAATCACCTTGATCATTACTCTTGGCCCATCCATAATCCGAATTGTTCATGTCCAATATCCTGTATCCTTGGATAAATTTATGAGCAATTTTCTTATCAAATCCTTTTGCCTCGACGTAATAAATCAAAGTAGAGAGTGACAATATTGAAGTACATACTATGTTCTGCTCACCTAATGCCATAAGGCTAGTCACAACCAAGTCATATTTGGCACGACGAAAGAAGACCTCCATTAATATGTTGGTATCAATAAAAATGAAGTCAGCTGCCATATTTTTGGTTTAACATGCGCTTTCGTAGCTGTTTATACGGCAGGTTGTAAATATCACCTTTTGAGTTCACTGTGTTGTTCAATGATTCAATTAGCGCTACGTAACTACCTGGTTCGTGTGCTTTTTCCACTCTTTTTTGTATAGGCACCAATTTAATTACAGGTTTACGATGGAATGTTACCTCATATTCGTTACCACTAGCTACTTCTTTCACTATTGATGCATGCTGGCGTTGAAACTCTTTAGCAGTAATTGTTTTCATATTTTAATGTTAGTACTTTTGTAATATAAAAGTCAAACTTTTTTAACAGATGTAGGTTTGTAAATAATTAATAACGATGTCTTGATATGATAATAGTAAACCTTTAGTCAATCGGTTGTTTTTGAAATATCACATTTGGCTCGCACTAGCAGACGAGTTGCGAACTTCGAGTGTAAATTTTGACCAATATAAGCTAGTAATGATTCATGAAGTTCTGTTATAAACTAACTGTTACGGAGATAAGCTACTTGACTCAGCTGTCCGCTCTCGAACCTTTTTGAGTTGATCAGTCTAATAAGATAATTTTAAATGCAAACGTTCAGCGATCTGTTCTATTTGTTTTTCAAGTCTGTCGACTTTATTGCCAAGAGCTAGCATTTCCTGCATATAAGTCTCTTACTGTTTCGCATAAGCATCTACTGCTCTAGCATAGATATCAATCTGTGTTTTAAGATTGACTTCTGTTGATTCAATCTTATTATCAGTTTTTTCAAATCCTTTTATTATTGATAGCGCCATACGCTCTAGCAGTACTTCTAGTCTATCTAGTCTTTCATCAATGTTTTTTGGCTTTTTATCCATTTGTTTAGTTTAACATTGGTAATGAATAAATTCATTAAATTTATCTTAAACCTGAATGATTACTTGGTTTAATCTTAACTTCTTACTGAAGTTAGTTTTTGGCTTCCTACGATAGACGAAGTTATATCCGTCATAAAACAAGATTCAATTTTTTCTTGGTAGATGGATAAGCGTCTGTATGGTGCCCTAGATCTGCTTACCCTAATAGTTGCTTAATTAAGAGTAGTCTATCGGCTCTAGTACGTATTATAAAAACCTCTTTGTCTGCTGCTAGCTTAGTAACCTCAGATAATAGGTCTTTACTACTGTACTTCCATAACCACTTTAAGTACGAGACTGTGAAGTGTTCTTGGTTACCCACTGGCATGTCAGGACGATTTGTCGACCGGTACTTCCACAACCTTTTTAGCCAGTTCAAGGTAATACGTAAGTGAGAGGCGTACATAAACACAACGATCTCGGCTGCCTCTACTTGCTGTTTCATAAATTGTGGACTGAATCCCTCAATAATCCAATCACTCCGTTGTAGTAGCTTTTTAAGTGACTCAAAGTAATCTTTATTATTTGTTTTTTGCCAATTTGGTTTCCAGATTAATAAGTCTAAATGATCAACATCAATGTTTATCTCCTCGGCAATTATGTGAGCGTAGGTTGATTTGCCTGAACAAGCCAGTCCAGTAACTAAAATTCTCATTATCTTTAGCATAGCAAAATAAAAAGACTTCCTAGGAAGTCTTTTGAGCATAAGCATCTTGGCTCCCCCTGCACAACTCAATCAGCAACCTAACTTTTCATTATGAAGTAGACCAAAGTTATCTGAAAAGCTTAGCAGTAAGACTAGGATTGCCTGAATTAAAAGCTACTTTAAGTACTGCAGCATAGCGGGATGAATTATGGTAGCACCACGAAACTCTTTAAGCCGCAGTAATTCCTTGTCGGCAGTTGCTATGGCTTCGGCTTTCGCATCAAGTGAGCACTCCAATATTATGTGATCGTCTTGATCCTTAAGCACATTCGTTACTTTTTGTTTCGGCTGCACTAGTGTTGCATACATTAGTATAGTTTCTACGTATTTAGTGGATTCTGCACGATCCCAATGAAACTTACTTTCTAGTTTGTCACGAATCTCAATTATTATCTCAGGTGAAATGTATAACTGATAAGGGCCATTTGGTCTGGAACGTTTTAATTGTTCCCAGGAGTAGCTATCCTTTTTTATTGCTGCTATGTAGACGTTGGTGTCGAATACGATCTTCATAAGTTTCATCGCTCTCTAAATACTCGTATAGTTGGTCCTCGGTTTCTATCCCGAGGTTTTTTAGAATAGGCGCAGCAGCTTGCTGAATGTTGTCCATGGTCTCGCTGAACTCATAGGTTTTCACCATGTCACGAAAGACGTCGCTCTTTGACTTTTTGTCACGCGCTGCCCATCTATCAAAACTCTTTTTGATCTCATCTTCAACCGAAAAACTAATTGTAGTCATATACGTATTCTACTCATGCTCTAGGAGGTTGTCAATAATTTATTATTGACAAAATATTGTAGATTGCTAGCTTAATTAGCATAAGAAATTTGGCTCGAGAGGCAGTTTCTTAAGATAACTTTTGAAGAAGAAGTATCTTGTGACATTAATGAGATACGCCAGCTTATGGATGAAGATTCATCTGCCACTTCTTCTGATGATGATACCCCGTCATCACCCGGCGAGGTGGCCTGATGTCGCGACCATATTATAACTACCCAAAGCATAGGGATAAGTCAGGTGGCCATGCTGTCTTCCCTCTCGCTATCCTACTGGCTTGCATAATCTGGGCCCATAAAGCGGCTATGACCAGAATTGAGTATTTAATGCCAATTGTCCTGCTGGCAGTAGTAGCAACAATATTACCACCGACATCTACTAAGTTAGTTAACAGAATCTGGAAGCACAGACGGCTACATAGCTCCTCCATGGCAAGTATAGATAATATGACCGGACTAGAATTCGAGAAGTATGTAGCTAGGTTGTTAAAATCCCAGGGTTATAAGCACATACGATTAACTGAGAAATATGATCTAGGCGTAGATATAACTGCAGAGAAAGTTAGTATTAGGTGGGTCATACAAGTCAAGCGCTATTTGTACTGTGACCATTATACCTTCAACCAAAAAAATTCTTAAGTGGCCGTACATCCAGTCTACATCTAAGGGTAACAAGAATAATTATTCGGATTTGTGCAGAATCGTATCCATGCTTTAATTGATATCTCACGATTAAAGTAAAGTTAATTAGAATGTGTTGTATCTATAAAACTAGTTAGACTAGATCCATAAATACTCTCAAGTATAGCCATATCTTTTTGTGATGATAATAATAGATCTATATTCATATATTTTATAGCACTTAAGGTGGCAATATCTCTTAATTTAATTTTCTGATCCAAATAACTTATAAAAGCTTCAAAGTCTTTAATTAGGCAATTACCGCCAGCCCCTCGTCCTTTATTATCGTAAATTCTTGTGTGACTTGACCCAATTCTCGAGTCCGAAGTAACCCCTACTATTACATCGTCCCATTGTCCACCCAGAGCTATCACGGCATCATAGGCTATATTCATATATACCGTTTTGGTTAGAAGAAATGCATTGGCTATGTATTTTACGCATTCGGCGCTAGTTGAATCGGTAATAAGTTCGACATTAGATTTCGGAAGTATCCTAATAATTTTCTTTGCTATTTTAAAATATTCTTCATTTTTTATAGGCACTCCTATAATATTACGTTCCGGAAAATAAGTGTCATGTTTGGCCGTTTTTTCTTGTAAAAATTCTGGCGAAAATACTATTTTAATATTTGGAAAACTTTTTTGTAGTTCCTTTGTCGTATTAGGTAGTATCGTAGACTTGATGATAACTATTGTGCCATC
>DAHXNJ010000014.1 GCA_027365445.1 Candidatus Saccharimonadota bacterium
TATCATTACAAACACTTAGGGCTATAGAATCTAGGGCCTTGATGGTCACATACGACCAATACTCACAACCAGACTTTTTTTATGAACCTGAAGCACCTGCCGATGCTGCAACTGGAGGAAGAAGATTAAAATTTAGGCCTAATCTAAAAATAAATAGTAGGGTAAAGAAAACAAAATCTAAAGAAGTTTAGATAAAAACTTATAATTTAAATAATAATCTCGTAGCCATAATTGATATAAATCAAACCTTATATATAAAACCCTAATTAAATACGTGTTAATTGGCCAAGATAAAAAATAAGCTTAATAATACCCTCATAAACACTTACTAAAGAACGGTAATAAAGACAAACTAATAATTATTAAGCGAAAACTGCAACAAATAAAATTAGAAAGGTTTAAAAGAAATTAAAATAATAAAAGAATAATGTACTAAATACATTCAATTATTAGGCATAATAGTAAGTATCTGGTAGACTTAATTTAGAGATAGATTGCGGACTAAATATAGAAAAAATCTATATTAGGACGTAAAACATATTTAATTGTTAAAATACACTTTACAAAGAGATAAGGATAGTGATATAATTTTTGACTAGTTATAGGTATGGCTGCCAATAAAGAAGTAATCGAGTTAAATGGAACAATTGTAGAAACCTTACCAGGTACACAGTTTAAGGTTGAGCTCGAAAACGGCCATCAAATTATAGCTCACGTAGCCGGTAAGATGAGGAAACATTTTATCCGAATAGTACCAGGCGACAGCGTTACGGTCGAGTTGACCCCTTACGATCTTACAAAGGGTAGAATCACCTATCGCAAATCATAAAATTAAGCAGTGAGTCATAGCTGTCTAAAGGAGGCAATGATCCGCATGAAAGTGCGTGCAAGCGTCAAGAAAATTAGCCCAGACGATAAAATCGTTCGCCGAAAAGGCAGAGTTTATGTAATAAATAAACGTAAACCACGTCATAAACAAAGGCAAGGATAATCAAATGGCAAGAATTTCTGGAGTCACAATTCCAAACGACAAACAAATCTGGGTCGCTTTGACTTATGTATATGGTATTGGGCCAAAAACTAGCAAAGACATCTTAAAAAAAGCAGAAGTAGATACAGCTATAAGAGTCTCCAAGTTAACCGACAATGAAATATCTAAAATACAGGAAGTTATAAGCAACGATTACACGGTCGAAGGTGAATTACAGAGAATAGTTAGTGGCAACATCAAAAGACTTAAAGACATTAAAAGTTACCGAGGAATCAGACACACCCTTAATCTACCAACCAAAGGACAAAGAACTAAGACTAATGCCCGAACAAGAAGAGGTAAAAAAGTAACCGTTTCAGGAACAGCAAAGAAGGCTTTGGCTAAAACCTAATAAAGGAAAACTATGACAGATCAAGCTACTACAATAAGCGAACCAGAGATTAACGCAAGTACGACGACAAAGAAGCGTAAAAATAAGCGTAACGTTAGTAGTGGACAAGTACATATATTAGCAACTTTCAACAATACAATAGTTAGTTTTACAGACCCACAAGGCGCTGTATTAGCGACTTCTAGTGCTGGAGCGTGCGGATTTAGAGGATCAAAAAAAGGTACAGCATACGCGGCTCAAGTTGCAGCTGAAAAAGCAGGACAAATTGCTAAAGCACAATACGGCTTAACTAAAGCAGATGTTTATGTTAAAGGAATCGGTCTTGGCAGAGATTCAGCTATTCGAGCATTGGCAAGTTTAGATATACAAGTCGAAATAATCCAAGATGTAACCGGAGTACCACATGGTGGCGTAAGGCCTAGGAAGGCAAGAAGGGTTTAAGCATAAATGGCAAGAGACAGACAATCTATCGTTAAAATGAGTCGTCGCGAAGGGTATGCACTACATCCTAAGGCGCATAAAGCACTCGTCAAAAGAACAGGAATGCCTGGACAGCAAGCTTCATCTGGAAGACCAAGTAAACCTAGTCAATATGCTATCCAATTAAGAGAAAAACAAAAAGTCAAAAGACTATACGGATTATTAGAGAGACAATTTTCTAATTTAATGGCTGAAGCAAGTAAAAGACAGGGTCAGTCAGGTGCAGTATTATTACAAATGCTAGAACAACGAGCAGATAATGCCGTTTATCGATCAGGCTTAGCACCTTCAAGACGTGCAGCAAGACAACTAGTATCCCATGGACATTTCTTATTAAACGACACCAGAATAGATATACCTTCAATAAAATTAAATCCTGGAGATACGCTACAAATTCGTCCTCATAGTATTAAATCAGATTATTTTAAAAGAATAGACGAGGTAAGCCCTGCACCAACAACCATACCAGAGTGGCTAAAAGTAAACCGCAAGAAAGGTGAGATAAAAATAGAATCACTACCGACAAGAGAAGATGCGGAACAAGATATTAATGAACAACTAATAGTTGAGTATTACTCAAGATAATAGGAGGAAGAGTAAATAATATGTCAAACCTAATTCACACACCAGGAGTAGTCAAAGTAGACGAACACAATCCAACTTCTACTACTTTTACTATCGAGCCATTGCATAATGGTTACGGCATGACACTCGGTAACTCATTAAGACGAGTATTACTGTCAAGCATATCCGGTGCAGTCATAACTTCGTTTAAAATTGAAGGTTCAACTCACGAATTTACTACTATTAACGGTGTCAAAGAAGACGTTATCGATATCATGATGAACCTTAAAAAACTTCGCTTTAAAGTATACGGCGAAGAACAACAAAGCCTTAGATTAACAAAAAAAGGCAAAGGACCAGTTACAGCAAAAGACATTACACTTAATGCAGACGTAGAAATCGTAAATCCTGATGAAGTCATAGCTACTATAGATA
This sequence comes from Candidatus Saccharimonadota bacterium, assembly GCA_027365445.1. GTDB lineage: Bacteria > Patescibacteriota > Saccharimonadia > Saccharimonadales > UBA4665 > JAJZWH01. The sequence continues at coordinate 2,862 of DAHXNJ010000014.1, forward strand.
ATGACAAAGTTAATTTAGTAATTGACTTAATCGTTGAAGTTGGACGTGGCTATAGAACAATTGAAGAAGGAACTCTTATAAAGCCAAGTGATATGATCGCAGTTGATTCTATTTTCACTCCTGTATTAAGAGTAAGATATAAAGTAGAAAACACTCGTGTCGGGCAAGTAACAGACTTAGATAAGTTAATCATAACCATTGACACAGACGGATCAATAACCCCGTCCGACGCCTTTGAAGAGGCAGCGGCAATATTAATAAACCAATATACTGCACTGGCAGGTAAAACTAGAGTAGCTGTTACTCCAAGCCTTGGGCAAGATGATAATAGTAATGCCAACGAAGATAATGATATTATAGGTGAGGAATTAGCAGCATTAAATACGTCAATTGAGGATCTTAACCTTTCAGCTAGAACAACCAACGCATTAATAAATAATGATATCCATACTATAAAAGACTTGTTTAGCCTAAATGAAGCTGAGCTAAAGGATCTAAAGGGATTTGGAAGTAAAGCATTAGATGAAGTAAAAGAAAAAATGGCCGAATTGGAACTTTAGGCTTAGATTAAATATAAGGAAAAGTAGCTATGCATCGACACGGATATCAAGGAAGAAAACTACATCGTCAAACTGATCAACGGGAAGCGTTAATTAAAGGTTTGGCTGATGCTTTAATAATACATGGCCGCATCGAAACTACGCTACCTAAAGCTAAGGAAATACAACCTTATGTAGAAAAACTTATAACTAAGGCTAAAATAGGCGATTTACATAATCGAAGACAAATAATTAATTCAGTACAGACAATCTCTGCAGCACATAAATTAGTAGACGAGATCGCGCCCAAACTGAAAAGTAGACAAAGTGGCTACTTAAGAATAGAAAAATCTTCAAATCGTCGTGGAGATAACGCTCCGATGGCCGTAATTAGCTTTGTTGATGACATATCAGATAATCCCAAGGAACCGGTACTAGCTACTAACGATGTTAAGGAGGCAGCATAAGATGAATAAAACTTATTCTGCTAAACCATCAGAAGTAAAACGAGATTGGTATGTAATTGATGCAAGTGAAGAAACTCTAGGAAGAATATCGACACGAATAGCTACATTATTACTCGGTAAAGAAAAGCCAATGTTTACAACTCATATAGATTGTGGAGATTATGTAATCGTAATTAATGCATCCAAAATTAAAGTTACTGGAAATAAAATCGAAGATAAGAAATATTATCGCCATAGCCAACATCCAAGTGGCTTACATACTAGAACTTTTCAAGAACAAATGGAAAAAGACCCAACTGTAATAATTATGAAAGCAGTGCGTGGGATGCTGCCTATAAATAAACTAACAGCTGAACGACTAAAAAGACTTAAGATTTATACAGGCGAAGATCATCAGCATGAAGCTCAAAAACCGACCAAACTAGCCGTTAAGAAAGGACAGAGTTAATAATGGCACAGCCAGACAAGAAAAATTATTACTATGCACTAGGAAGACGCAAAAGCTCTACCGCAAGAGTTAGACTAATGCATGGAAACGGGGAAATAACAGTCAACAATAAACCAGTTAACGACTACTTCCAAGAAAGCAAATACCTACTACACAAACTAATTGAACCATTTGTAATTGTCGACAAAGTTAATAAATTCAACGTTACTGTTGTCGTATCTGGCGGTGGACAAGACGGGCAAATTGAAGCAATTCGCTTAGGAATATCCAAAGCATTAGTTTTGGAAGATGAAAATCTGAAGTCAACCCTTAAAAGAGCAGATATGCTTGGACGAGATCCTAGAACTAAAGAACGTAAAAAGTTTGGTCTTAAAGGTGCTAGAAAAAAGCGACAATTTACTAAACGATAGTTATTGTTTAATAGTTGGTATAATAGTTAAATGAGCGTCGATAAGCCAGTAGTCCTTACCGGTATAAGATCTAACAGTGAACTTACACTTGGCAATTATATAGGTGCTATCAAACCATTGGTCGAACTTCAAGCAAAGCATTCGAACGACTATACGATCAATATGTTTGTACCCGATCTACATAGCTTTACTACACCCATTGATCATGGAAAATTATTTGATAATACGATCACTAATTTAAAATCATTTGTAGCTAGTGGTTTAGAACTAAATAAAAGTAATTCTTACATTTATAGGCAGAGTAGAATACCGGCTCATAGTGAGTTAACTTGGATTCTCGATTGCTTTGTTCATGTCGGTGAACTAAATAGAATGACTCAATTCAAAGATAAAAGTAGCGACAATACGGCTGTAAGTGTAGGCTTATTTAATTATCCAGTTTTAATGGCCGCAGATATCTTACTTTACGACGCCTTATATGTACCAGTAGGAGAAGACCAAAGACAACACCTTGAATTAACCAGAGATATAGCCATAAGAATTAATCATCAATTTAATCAACAACTATTTACAGTTCCTAAAAAATGGGAAGAACAACTAAAATTTGTTAGTTTAACACAAGGTTTACGTATTCGAAGCTTAAAAAATCCCGATAAAAAAATGAGTAAAAGTGTTAGTGATCCTGCTGGTACTATTCTTTTAAATGACGATCCAGCCAAAGCAGCTGCTAAGGTCACATCAGCTACTACCGACTCACTTGGAATCATAGATTACGATATAAAAACGCGACCTGGCGTATCTAATTTATTACAAATTTTAGCATTTTTAAATAAACAAGACCTTAATGAGACAATACAGCAATGGACCGGCAAAACAATGTATGGAGAGCTAAAAAAAGTAACAGCTCAAAGTGTCTTTAATTTTCTAACCGATTTTCAAAAGAAATTATCCCAAATTGATGAAGCAACTCTATTAAATAAATTGGCTAAAGATGAGGTAAGTATGAACGAAGTCGCTAATAAAAAACTATTAGAAGTGCAAAAAGTAGTCGGCCTAGTTAAATATTGATTATGACGGATTTTATATATCAAGAAACTATACCTAAAAGAATAGATATATACGCCCAAGAATTAAACCCTAATTTAAGTCGTAGTTACTTAAATAAACAAATTAACCTAGGCTTGATAAGAGTAAACGGCAAAATTTCTAAACCAAGCTTAAAACTTAGAGAGATGGATAAGATAACGATAGCCGATACTTTGCTAAAGCTCCCTGTATTAGGCAAAATCGAACTCCCTATAATCTACGAAGATGATTTTTGTATCGTGATCAACAAACCAAGCGGCATCATTACGCATGCTAAAGGTACAATCGATAATGAAGTCAGTGTGGCTAGTTTTATAAGAGATAGAATTGATCCTAAGTTAGCTGGGAATAGAGCCGGTATTGTACATAGATTAGATAGAGGAACTTCAGGAGTTATTATTTGTGCTAAGAATGAATATGCTCAGAAATATCTTCAAAGACAATTCGCCAAAAGAATGGTAGAGAAACAATACATAGCATTAGTTACAGGCAAGATGGAGCAACAACAAGCAAATATATTATTCCCAATAGAAAGAAATCCTAAAAAACCTTCTAGATTCAGAGTAGGCGTAAATGGCAAAACAGCCCAAACTTATTATGACGTAATAAAAAGTAATGAATCATATAGTCTATTATTACTAACTCCAAAAACAGGACGAACACATCAATTAAGGGTACACTTAAAAGCTATCAATCATCCAATAGTAGGAGATGACTTTTATGATGGCGAACCATACAAAAGACTAATGCTACATGCTTCATTCTTGTCTGTCATATTGCCAGATATAGGCAGGATTGAATTTAATGCACCATTAGATGAAGAATTTAACTCACTACTACCTATAGACTAGGAATAAGCATTAACACAATGGATAAACCACTTCTACATAGCGATACTGCTAAACAATTAACTAGCTTCATTAATAACCCAAATCATGCGCTTCTAATAACCGGAGCTAAAGGTAGTGGCAAAAGTTATTCCACTCAATGGGTAGCTGCCCAGATATTATCGATAACGCCAGAGAAACTTAACGATTATCCTTATGCTCTATTTATAAGACCCGATGAGAAAAACGGCATAAAAATAGATAAAATAAGAGAAATAGATCATTTTATATCCAGAAAGGTCCCTAAAACAAAAACTTCTATATCTCGCATAATTGTTATAGACGATGCCGATTTAATGAACATAGCCTCCCAAAATGCTTTACTTAAAAACCTTGAAGAACCACCACAAGATACACTTTTTTTAATGACTGCTACTAATAATGAGAAATTATTAGCTACGATCAAATCTAGAACAACTTTAGTTAGGATAATTAAACCAGATCCAACTGATCTCACTAGCTTTCTACAAAAAACTAATTTAGATCACAAACTAATAACCCAAATAATAAATGTTAGCGATGGTTCATTAGCTACAGCCCAAGAGATAGCCCGTGATAGCGAAAATCATCCCTTGATTAAGTCTGCAAAGCTAGCAAGGGAACTATTAAGCGGAAATCGGTATACACGCCTGGCTAAGGTTAACGAATTATCTAAAGATAAAGATTTAGTTATAAACACTCTTCAAATAATCCAAAATATGGCACAGATATCCCTAAAAAGTGCCACTGATGAACAAGCGAAAAGATGGCATCAAGTACTTCTAGCAACCTATACAGCAAAAGAGTATTTACTAGACAATACAAATCTAAAACTGACTTTAGTTTATTTAATGAATAATCTATAACTATTTTTTTGCTATAATAATATTTGCAATATGTATGAACTCATAATCATCGTAATTTTTGCTCTCTTAGCTTATCGGAATATCGATATTCGAGAAGATGAATTTGCAAATACTTCAAGAAAAATTGGCGACAAAGTAGGTAAGCTATGGGACATAGCTCATCACAGCATGAAAGAAAATCGCTTTCTACGTGCTGAAAAGGCATTGCTGACGATCTTAAAGATTGACGAGAAGAATGCTGCCGCATATAACAGACTAGGTATTTTATATGCCAAGCAAAAAGAATATAGAGATGCAATAGATTGTTTTGAAATAGCAAGTAGCATAGAAGCAACTCCTTCTTCACTACACAATTTAGGCTTAATCTACTACGAAACAGAAAATTACGACAAAGCAGCAATAGCTTTTGAACAAGCGCTAAAGCTAGAAGATAAACTTGCAGCACGACACGTTGCATACGCTAAAGTACAAGAAAAACTAGGTAATAATAGAATGATGCTAAAAGAGCTAGAAAAAGCTTCCGAGCTTGAGCCGAACCGAGAGACCTTCAGTCTGTTACTGAAAGCCTATATAGCTCAAGGAATGGTCAAAGAAGCTGATTTAATAAAAGATAGACTGAATAAGCTCAAAAAACCTACTTCTAAAAAACCGAAGCGTATGCTTAGGCCATCTCGAAGAGTGATCGTTTAATTAGGCCTCTCTCTGCCTAATTGATCTGTCTTTTTAATACTTTCTTTTACATTTTCCTCCCATAAATTCTTGTCAGCCATAATATCGTCAATCACTGTTCTTAGCTCATTATTTAATTTTTTAAGCTTATTTAGGTCCTGCTTTTTATTAATAACTTCTGAGTTTAATTTTGTAGTAACCTCATCAAGCTGCTTTATGGTGTTCTCTAAACCAAGCTGACTAATTGTTAAGTTACGACTTTTAGAAGCCAAAACATAAATTGTTGTACCAGCAATCAAAAACTCAATTGATCTTCTAATTGTTACTGGATCTATATGACCGCCAATGCGACTAATAAAGCCTATGCATAACACTCCTACTACAATTGCTATAAAACCAGACAGATAGTCCCCAACAAGCGCAGCAATAGTCAATATTAGTAGGTATGGTCCGCCAATAAGATCTTTTTTTAGAAAAGGTACTTTTATTTCTAAATAAGTTAAAATAACCATAGCGAGCAGCACGTAAAAGTATTGCTTTAGATGATATCCTCTTCTACTATGGTATTTCATTGCTACTTAAGCTTATATACTAACAAACTTAGAATAACAATAATTATACATAAATAATTTAATCAATATAAATATTTGATGCATCGTTCTTGACAAAGTCAGAACCGGTTTAGTATTTTTCAAGTAATCGAACGTAGTCAGATCTAGCATATAGAATACGCAGTATATAGACTTCCTGGTCAATAACCTTATATATTATTAAGTAGTTATCTACTATTAGATACCTATAGTTATCCAGTTTAGTGTCTATCGTTTTTAACTCAGCACCTAGCCCTGAAAAGTCTGATACCTTTTGTAAAGCATTGAGTATTTTATCGGCTATGTTGTGTGCGGCAATTGGGTTATGTAGATCATTTTTAATATACCTAAATAAGTCGGCTAGATCTTGCTCTGCTAAGGGCGTAAATATAATTTTCATAAACTTATACTATATTTTTTTGCGATCTGATCTAAAGGAACTCCATTATTCTTTAGTGATTTCTCTCCTTTTTGTATTTCTTTTAGCAAGTTTTCTACAGTTATCTCATGATCATAGTCGTCTATCTTAGAGATTACATAACTACCCCGGCCATTGCGCGTAAGGTAAACTGGCTTATCTACGTCTACTTTATTTAATACTTCAGTGTAATTACGTAAGTCTGAGATAGGTAATATAATAGGCATAATTATAATCCTCCAATAAAAATTGTAGCAATATATACGTGCGAATACAACAGCATTTGTGTTTAGCAATAAACCAAATTAGAAAATCTATCCTATTATATACGAGTACCTTGAATCGTGCTGCAGGGTTATAGCCAAAGTCTGTATCTTATTGTTGAGATAGCCATTTTAAAATTACAAAGATTGATCGCTGGTGAACTTAGTTACTTTATCTTCTTGAACTTCAGTAATTTCTATTTCCGGATTGGTAGCTCTCCTTACAATTGCACGCATCATCATGTCAATTGCTACTTCATATGGTGGTAGATAAATAGCTATACGTTCACAAGTACGTTGAAATTCTGGTTCTGGAGTAATAAATTCTCGATTCATAATTATTACTATACACTAATATCTTAATAATTACAATGGTGCAGCGTTCTTTTCAAAGTCAGAACTGGTTTAGTCATTTTTCAAGTAATCGAACATAGTCAGATCTAGCATATAGAATACGCAGTATATAGACTTCCTGGTCAATAACCTTATAGATTATTAAGTAGTTATCTACTATTAAATACCTATAGCTATCCAGTCTAGCGTCTATCGTTTTTAAATCTGCACCAAGCTCTGGAAAGTCTGATAGCTTTTGTGAAGCATGTAGTATTTTATCGGCTATGTTGTGCGCAGCAATTGGGTTACTTAATTCATTGCTAATATACCTAAATAAGTCAGCTAGATCTTGCTCTGCTAAAGGTGTAAATATAATTTTCATAAAGTTACACTATATTTTTTTGCAATCTGAGCTAAAACAACACCACTATCCTTTAGGGATTTCTCTCCTTTCTGTATTTCTTTTAGTAATTTTTCTGTAGTATTCTCATGATTATAGTCGTCTATTTTAGAGATTACATAACTACCCCGACCGTTACGAGTGAGGTAGACTGGCTTATCTACATCTACTTTATTTAAGACTTCAGTATAGTTTCGTAAATCTGAGATAGGTAAAATATTTGGCATAATTATCTTCCTCCAATTAATATTGTAGCAATATATGCGTGCGAATTCAACAGCATTTGGTACAGCGTTCTTGGCAAAGTCGGAACTATTTTGGTTTCTCAGCAACTTTGTTATTCGAACGAGCCTTAATAATATTGTAGCCAAGCATTGCTATAAAAACAGGGATAGCAAAAATTAATATATCAAAGATTTTCGCACTTAAACTGTGGTTAACAAGTTTAATAAAGGGTAATGATACTAATTCAGATAATATTGTTGCAACGATAGTTCTAAGCAATGCATCGTAAATTAATTTCATACTGTATTTATAGCATAATATCTGTTGTAAATATTGTTGGTGCAGCGTTCTTAACAAAGTCAGAACTGCACTGCTTACATATTCTATTGCCTAGAACAAGCAAAAACAAACTTTGACTATCCCCTCATAGCAATTAAATAGTTTATTGACCACCTTCTAATAATGTCTGACCTAACGTTTTGCCGCTTTTCTCTAGTGCCTGCTTACTTAGCTCATAGGTCTGACATTGAGACCTGTCGGCGTAGTCTTTAAACTGATTACAGTCAGGGTTGATATTTGCATAAGTAAATATTGTTAGGTCTGCTAAGTTGTTAAAGTCTTTTTCGGTTATCATTTCTTGATTACTATCTTGACTAACCTGACTATCTATCTTGTTGTTGTAATAAGCAGCGTCCGCATAATGTGTTATCAATACACCAGCAACCAGAATAACTAAAACAGTTAAATAAAGTCTCGGTACTTTTAACCATTCATCCATGGCTTAATTGTAGCACAAGCGCATACTATACCTACTTGCTGTCATGGGATAGTCGCCCAACAAACTAAAAGATTGCAGAAAATTATAATGTGTTTGCGGGGGGCTTAGTTTTTAAATACGATATTTCATCTATTAGGATAATGATCCACAAAAAATTTCTATATTTTAGGCTACACATCCCCTAGTTCCTATATAGTTTAAAATCGGCGAGGTGCAGTTTGTTCAACAAGTCAGACTCTTTTTCACTCTGTTGCGTACAAATATAAGTGATCTAAAAAGCACTAAAGAGTGTAAAATTAGTATATGGGAAAGATAGATAAAAGTACTCTAGACAATATAAAGAGTAATTTAAATAGTACTGGTATATTTTTGGAGAATTATGTCTACAACTTTTTAAAAACAAATAAGACACAGTATGGTGCTAAGAGAGAAGTATCTTACAATATTATTGACGCAGGGGGTTTTATTGAAGGTGAATGTGACATAGTTGCTTCGAGTAATATATCAGAAAATAAAGTTGTCTGTTTTTTTGTAGAATGTAAAAGAGCAAGTGCAGATGATAAGTATTGGGTTTTTGAAAAAGGACCTATGGTTCCAACCCCATTTATGACACTAAAGTTACTAGGCGATAACCCAGAATATAGGCATGATTTACATTTGTCGGCATTGAATTACAATCGCCCTGAAGACTACGAAGCAGCAATTAATATTTTTGAATTTGATGAGAAATCAGGCAAAAGAAATACTAGTATACAGCGGAGAGAAAGGCCATTTCTTGCGCTTAGACATGCTAATGAAGCTTTCTCTGGTCTAGCTAAGGATTCTTTGGCCGCTCTTGACATTGCTCACAACACAAAAGCAAACGAAGGGATGAAAATATTATTTCTTCCACTAGTGGTTACAACCGCCACATTGTTAATGCCTACATATAACACCGAAGATATTGATTACAGTAAAGGGACAATTGATACTGATAAAATTGAACTTGATAAGAAAGGCTGGGTGCACTTTGAATTTCCGTTAACTGGGGCATTGAATAATAACTTCACGGAGTATAAAAAAAGATCTACATTTATTGTTAACGTAAATAGCTTATATGATTTTATTAATGGAGTTACTATAGCCGCAAAAACTTATATGTAGCATGAAGTCATATTTTTAAATCTATTTGTCTTAAACACGCATAACGGTTTTGGTGGGGCTTTGTGGTCACCTTTGTTCCTAGTTTGTTTTGGAAAGTGTCTAAATATGACTAAGAGATATTACTCTAAACTTGGTATAGAAATACCGAAAATATTATCAGAGCATCCGTTAATATCTGTACATGCCTGAATTTGTGGTATTTGAGCCTCCACTATTGTCTCGGTGCATCCTATTGAATTAACATTAGTAACATATTGGCCGTAGAAAGACATTATGCCGCTATTTGTAACGGTAATATACTGATTTATATCATTCAATATTTGCTGGTCTGTATAAAGACTAGGATTTTGAATAGATTGATTCAATAAATCTGACCAATAATTTGATACTGAGGTTTGAGAGGATTGTATAGATTGCACCAGATCATTCCTCCAGTATGCCTCGCCATAGCCGGGATAGTAATGACATGTGGATGACGCCCACACCACGCCGTCTATTACGCTGGGGTAAGTAGTTGGTGTAGATGGTTTTGGCGTCGTAGTCGTAGTTGGTGTTGATGGCGTGGTGGTTTGAGCGGGTTGCGTAGATGTGTTGTTATCGGTTGTAGGAGCAGTTGTTGCAGGCGTGGATACAGGTTTATTGGTTGAAGAAGCTTGTTTTAATACGACCGTCTGTGGCTTCTTATTATGAACAGTAAGTGCTGCTGCTCCTCCCACAACTATCATGACAAATGCAAGTAGAACCACTGCATTAATTGCCTTACCATAACGAGGGAATGGCTTAATAAAGCCTTTGAGGTGCTTACTAAGTCTTATTATTCTTTTTCTGCTGGTGTGGTTCTTCATGATACGTCCTACTGCGCCGCTGTTATCTGTGAGGTACTATTTACTACTATTTCAGGTTCACCGTTATAGTTCACAATAGAACCCGTAACATCAATACTTTGACCGGAGTACTGGTTAAGCAACGATGGACCAAAAGAAGAACCCGCTGGTATATAAGCTGAGAATCCGTAGGGTGCTGATGTTGATTGGTCTAAGTACATCTGACCACTGTCTGAAGTGTAGGCGTAGCCTGTGAACTGTACACATCCACTAGTACCCTCTAGGCTTGCTGCTTGCGAAACTGGTGAGCAGCTAGATGTTGTTTGAGCTGGAGTAGTAGTTTTAGAACCTGGATTAGAGCTGCCCGTTGAGCTGGAACCATATGAGCTATCAGGGTGGTCTTTGTGGTACTTCGTTACGCCATAGGCAATCAAACTGCCCCCGAGTATTATTACTCCTGCTACGACTAGTCCGATTATCCACTTAGTATTGTTGTTCATAAGTTAGTTGAGGTCATAGTAGCTATTCGCAAAGCTGTTAAATGAAGTACTGTTGACGTTTTGAGTCATGATAATAATCTCTTGAGAAGAATTATAGAAAGTATACGCATATGTAGTGGCGCCATCCTGGCTGGAAGTATACTCTCCATAGATGGCAGGATAACCATTGAGAGTCGTGTTTTGTATAGGTGATGTTGGAGTTAAGCCAAATGATTTCTCTAGTGAAGCCTCGTAACTATCCATCAGTTGCTGTGATGGGCTGGGGTTATTGTCTACTAGCACTACGTAATCCCCCTGGCTGTACGAGTAAGCGTCATATTTGTACCCAGCGGCATCGGTACCTGGATCTACAGTAGGAACTCCAGGAAACTGTATATCAAAGCCATCTATTGATGATACATACGGCCCAATTGATGATTGGGTGCTTGATCCGTTATTGGTGTTAGGTGCTTGCTTGCTCTGGGTATTTGATGAATTATTAGAACTATTCGGATTGGGGCCACCATACTTAATGTACCAACCCATTAATGCAACAATAGCCAGTACGATAATAGTAGCTACTGCACTTGTTCTATAGTGGACAGCTGTTTTTCGTAGGCTTTCACGGTTATAGCTATTAAGATTATCGTCGAAAGACTTTTGGGCGTACTTTTTATCTTTCAGGCTAAAGCCTGTAATCTTCTGCCCAGCAAATAAGCCAGCCTCTAAGACTTTTGAGTACTGTGTGGCAAAGCTATCAATACTAGGGTCTCTCTCATAGCTATAAGGGTCATAGCCTTTATAATCTTTGTTTACTGTTTGGATAAGCTTTATGTAGGCTTGCTGTGCTGCTGAAAAAATATTATCTTTTTCTTCTTTTTCTGCTCTCTTAATTACAAATGGTCGCTTTTTGAGCCAGTCTTCAATGCTGTCTTCTATGCGCATTTCAAACTTTTCAAAAATATTCATTATAATATGGCCTTATTTAATGCAACTAAAAAAGCTCGCCACAGAGTGAAGCCGAAGCTCCCATAACCTTTCGGCTATGACAATCGTGAAATAGTACCCTTTGACGAGCTATTACTTCACGATTGATTCTGTTGGCCATGCCCCTACTAAAGCAGAAGTTTAGGCCTGGGTGGATTAACCACTTGAGTGCAATTATAACATTAACGCTCTCTGTGTAAATTCCTTAAGCTTGCTGTTATACCTGTTATGACGGAGAATGTAAGCAATTATATGGATATGAAAATGAGTCTACCGTTACGGTTGTCTAAGTATGACGCGAATATGTATCGCGCGCTCAGCTTATTTCCTAAAGAATTGGAAGAGAAGCCCCTAAGTCCGAGTGAATTCACGAGCCACTTTAAGGATTTTTACGGCCGCCCGGTTCAGGACATTGTAGAAGCGCTCCACCGCTATAGCCAAAAAGGATATTTGAAATTTGAGCTTACTGTTGCACCTGAATACCTTAATCACGGTCAGACTCTTGCTAAAATTCTTGATAAACTATCCGGCTCTAGTGTTTCTCCCGATAAAAACCACGAGCTGGGCAAACTGGTTTACGATAAAGTTGTAGCAGGGCAGCCGCTAACAAAGGTCGAGGCCAGCGTCTTACCAGATAACGCCAAGTCATACCTGGCTTTTAAGTTGTCAAATATAGACAGGGTGCGCCTTAGTGATGATCTGGCGATATACGACAGTCGCACGTCGCGGCTGATAATCCTCGGGGGTAAAACCGCCACTAAATTGCCGCCACTCAATTTAAAAGATGTTCACTTAGAACCCGATAGCTACGAAAAGCTCACGGGTGTTCTGCATCTAACACGATTTTACCGCGTTGCTATTGCTGGCAAGTCCAGTGTTAAGCGCTCCAGTGGTAGGAAATATGAACAATGCTGGGTCATGGAGTGTCTATTCAAATCTGACGAAACAATCGGTAAGGGCGTGCCTATCAGCACACTGTTACGCATGCATAAAGATAACGTTGATAAAACTACTACGAGAAAAATTGAAAATGCAGTCGCTGAAATTAATAAAAAAGTTACCAAAGTTACTCGTTCCAAAAACCTGTTAATGATTGGCGATAAAAAGGTCAAAATCACTCCCTACTATCTGTAAAATACGCTGAAAACTTTTTCAGATTTTTAAGTGTGCATAGGATACGTCCGTAATTAAAAAAGCGGGCATTTTTTATGTCCGAGAAAGATAAGGGCATGCAATGGACATAGATGAACCAGTTATAAAAATACACGACTTGGGCTTAGCTGCTGCGTTAATCAGTAGCGGTATTGAGTTATTAGGAACGCAACGAGGAGTTATGCAGCGCGTATACTTTGTGTTTCCCAACAACGACAAAGTAGGCCGTACTATGAACCGCTACTGGAACAACACACTAAAAGTACCGGCACGGCTATTCTTTGATAACACAAAGGCGCTGAAGAGCCGTATTTACGAGACTGAGTAAACCATGAGGCTGAGTGAGGAACGTATTAAAAGTCTACAAGCACTCCTGCGCGAGAAGCACGGTCTGGAATTGACCGACGAGCAAGCGCAAGAGGCAGGGTTCGCGATTATGCGTTTTGTCATTGCCAAAGCTCAGCGTAAACAGGAACTAACTAAATATAAGGAGCATGGACATGAACAAGATATCCAAACAGGAAGAATCGCAGCCTAAAACGAATAAAGGCAATTCTGACGAAAAAATAGATGTTACGCAATTTAAGGAAATTACGCTAGATGAAATTGCAGAGGTGTTGTCGCTGACCGTTACGGATGACGAAGCAAACAAGAAAATAGTGTTCCTAGCCATGCTATCGGCGTATACCGATAGCAGCCAGCTCAACGTAAGCCTAAACGCCTCAAGTAGCACCGGTAAGACCTATTTGGCTACTGAAATATCTGAACTGTTTCCTGAAGAAGATAAAGTGGAGAGGAGTGGTGCGAGCCCGACGTCATTTTTCTATGGTGCTGGTGTGTTTGATAAAGAACGACAAGTAAAAATTGTGTCATTAAGTCGTAAGATACTGCTGTTCTATGAACAACCTAACCCTGCACTACAAGAAAAACTGCGTGCATTACTGTCGCATGACAAGCGTGAAATTACTCACGCCTTAACGAACAAAAAAGGTGGCAGAAACCAGACCGATATGATTATTCTTGAGGGATTTCCGGCAACAGTTTTTTGCTCTGCTAATCTGCGTTTTGACGAGCAAGAAGCTACACGAGCAATATTGATAAGCCCAGAGTCAACAGCTGCAAAGATAAAACGCTCCCTTGAAATGCTGCTTGAGCGTTGGTCTAACACAGAAAAGTTTAAGGCTTGGTTAGAGGCGCAGCCTGAGCGAGTGGTTCTAAAAGAGCGCATTATAGCTATTCGAGAAGAATATGTAGACGAAGTGTTGATTTCTGATACTGATAGAATGGCAATTAAGAAGCGTTTTCTTAAGATGGTGCCTGTACTAAAGCCACGAAATCAACGTGATTTAATGCACCTACTACAGACCATAAAAGTAATTGCGCTATTAAACGTATGGTACCGCAGACAACCAGACGGTACCATTGTCGCTAGCAAAAGTGATATTAACCAAGCATTTGAATTATGGGACGCGTTTTTTGAAAGCCAAAATCTAGGAATATCTCCATCAGTGCTATCTATCTATAAAAAGTATATTGTGCCTGCGTATATTGCCAAGTTTAAGAACGCAAGCAGTGCAGATAAAGAGGCTATTACTAATGGTGAAGTCGGACTGACACCCCAGGAGCTAAGCGCCTACCACTTACGAGAAGAAGAAACTATGCTTAACGCTGACCAGCTTCGCAAGCAAATGCTGCCCCAGTTAGAGGGTGCTGGAATAATTGACTTAGAGAAACCGAAGATAGTTAAAGACCCTTACGACAGTTTCTCGTATGAACATAAAAGTGAGCCTGATAGACGCACCAGACACATCTTTCCTAGATTGTTAACAGATCAAGAAAAAAAGTATATAGGATTGGGGGGTGTGGGTAGTGATGACGAACCTGAAGATGATTTACCAAAATCTGAGGTACAGAAATTCCTAGATACAATACCTGATTGATGATATAATTAATCTGTTCACACGATAGATAATTACGCAACGGGCGTTTTTATTTCCGCCATTTAGTGCGGCTTGGTATCGGAAAATAGCCTTGTTGCTGTCTACCGTGTGAACAACCAAGTCGCACTTTTTGATAGGAGATAAAATGCAGAAATTAAGATATATAGCATACGCACGAAAGTCTACTGAAGAAGATGAAAGACAGGCTCTTTCAATATCCTCCCAGAAAGACAATATCTATAAACGCTTTGGCCAAGAGCTTAATATAATTGACTGTTTTGAAGAGAGTATGAGTGCCTCAGAGCCGTACAAACGCCCTGTTCTTCAGAAGATACTCGATATGATTGATAAAAGCGAGGCAGACGGAATTGTAGCGTGGCATGCAGACAGACTATCGCGTAACGAAATTGATGCATCTGCTATTTCTTACAGGATACGCAAAGGTGTCATTAAAGATCTCAAGTTGGTCAGTGGCATTACTTTTGAAAATACTCCTGACGGAATAATGATGTTGCAGTTTAGTATGTCGCAATCTCAATACTTCTCGGCAAAACTTAGTAAGGACATACGACGAGGTAATGAAAAGAAACGTGAGCTCGGACAACTTACCGGAAAAGCACAAGAGGGTTATCTTAATCAACGTATTCATGGTCAAGCGGTTGTAGTTAAAGACCCAGTAAGATTTCCGCTTATACGAAGAGCTTTTGATCTGTACCTTACTGGCGAATACAGTGTGAACAGTATCATGACAATTATGAACGAAGATTGGGGCTACCGAACTGTTAAGCGAAATAAGACTGGCGATATGCCTATTTCACGCACAAGCCTATATAACATCTTTCGCAATGTTAGAAATGCCGGTCTTGTGCCAGACCCCTACGACCCTGAGAAGCTATATAAAGCTGATTTTCCTGCCATGATAACTATGGAAGAGTACGACAAGGTACAAGTTTTGCTAGGCAGAAAAGGCTTACCACGTCTTGCTAGTCGTAAACAGTTTGCGCTACGGGGTTTTATTCGCTGCGGTGATTGCGGCTGCCTAATAACGGCGGAGGATAAAAAGAAACAGCTTATAAGTGGCAAGATCAACCTGCACACCTATTATCACTGTACTGGCAAGCGTAAAGGCTGTACTCAAAAGAGCGTTTATATTAAAGAGGACGAACTCTATAAAGATGTTCTTAATCTTCTTGATAGCTATGAGCTAGTCCCAAAGCTCTACGATTGGGCAATGGACGCTTTTAGGGAAATGGCGGAGCAAGAAGCAAAAGAACGTAACAATGTTCAGACAATGCAAAATAATACTATTGCTGGCGTACAAGCCCAGCTAGACAAGCTACTTGATATGGTCACTCGGGGACTTATTACAGATGATGATTACAGGAGTAAAAATATAGCTCTTAAGGCAGAACTGAAGAGGCTACAAGAAGAACAAGCTGAAACTGCATATAGAGCACGGAACTGGTACGAAGTCGCTACAGATACCTTTGAGAAGCTTACTTATGCCAGTGAAAAGTTCGTTAGTGGCGATCTAAGCAATAAAAAGGACATACTGCTTGCGATTGGTCAGAACCCAATACTTATGGACAGAAAACTAGAGATTACCCCTAATGAATGGCTTATACCAGTGAGAAGCACCGCAAAACGCCTGAGAGATGAATTAGAAAAGGTTAGAACATTGCCTGAACAGATGAAAAAAGCCTCCGAAGAGGCAATTTGTCAAGAATGGTGCAGGGAGAGGGATTCGAACCCCCGAAGGCGAAAGCCAGATGATTTACAGTCACCCGTGTTTGACCGCTTCACTATCCCTGCATTTATTATTCACATCCTATATTACTCTATAAACTTACATAATTCCAAGAAGTTATGAATTTATATATAACAAGAACGCTTTTAATCTGGAGCCACGAATGGGATTCGAACCCATGACCTCATCCTTACCATGGATGCGCTCTACCAACTGAGCTATCGCGGCTTATTATTCCGATTAAATATAGCAAATTCAGTCTGTATTTGCTACACTTTTAAACTGAAGCATTGCCGACATAGCTCAGCTGGTAGAGCAGCTGTTTTGTAAACAGCAGGTCGTGGGTTCGAGCCCCTCTGTCGGCTCCATATGTTAAATAGCTTATTCAACGATTTACTTAGGATATAGTCTCGAAAATGAAAACAACTGAACATTTTTTCTTAACACAAGAGAGACCTTATGATGAGTGGCAATTCTGTTTTGTTGTCCCTGAATCAAGAGCTAGAAGAGCAATTGAATTACCTGAATTCTCAAACGACATCGTAATTCACGGAGATCATTTTATTCATGACCGAACTTTATTATATCCAAATAATATTGAACGCTATAAAACAGCGTCTATTATAGGTATAGCAGCACTAGGCGAACAAACAAGCCTAACCAGTATACGTATAAATCTACCGGGTATTTTTAAGAGGACTATGGCAAATTTAATTAAGAAAGAACCAAATGCAATGATATACATAGAAAATATACCAAATTCAGAACAAAACATATCCTAAGGCATTTACTTATTACCTGATATAGGTTAAAATTTTTATCTATGGCAAAAAAAGGCGACAAGCGAAAAATTATTGGTTTGATTAGTGAAGAAAGTGGAGAACGCATCTATTACACTACTAAAAATACGATGAATACTCCAGAAAAGTTGTCATTAAAAAAGTATAGTCCGAAGCTTAGGCGAACTGTAGTTTTTACTGAAACAAAGAAAAACCTTGGCCGCAACGAAGCACCAAAAAGATAAGCTTGCTAAAGATCATAATAATCTAGCAATGTATTTACTACTTCTGCATGACTCCAAACTAAAGGCGCTACTCCTAAAGAGTTACCTGTTTCAGGATCAAACTGCTCACTAAGAACACCGCTAGGTGATTGTCTAGCTAAAGACCAGTCAATAAATGTTTTTGCTTTTGTTTTGTCTTTTAAGCCTATTAAATATTGAGCGTACCACAATGAACAAACTATCCAAGGATTACCAGGATATTTTGTCTTGTTTCTAAAGTAGTTATCATTCTCATATCTTATTACACCTCCAATTGGTACTACATTAGCTAATCGTTTATCTATAGCAGCAGCAGTAGAGGACATTCTTTCGTCAGTCAATGGCAATCCGCTATACATATATACTCCATATAAAGAAGAAATATCTAGTACATCATCATTTTCGGCAACTCCCTCACTATTCAGCAAATAACCTTTTCTAAAGTAGCCTTCTTTAGCATATAGTTTATCTAGATTATTACGTATGTTATCGGCTGCTTGCTGCCATAAACTAACATCATCGGGGTGTTCAGTTAATTTTGCAAAATTCACTGCTGTCTCTAAAGCAGCAATAACCGTACAGGCAGTATACGTACTGGTTAAAAACTTCTCTTCCCATAAGTCATAGCTAGCATGAGGTAGTCCGGTCTGTTTATCTACATAATGGCATAGAAAATGTGAGCAAGGTGCAATATAGCTATCGTAGAAGCTAATAATGAAATTCTTGTCTAGACTAGCCCGATAATATTCACCAAGCATAAAGACTACACTTGCTGTCTCGTCTTCTTGAATAGCCAACTCTTTAGAACGATTATGCACCAAAGGATGCCAGGTACTGCCTATGGCACGATCGGGCTGATACTTATGCATCATATAACCATCCCGATGCATCGTATCCCTTGCAAAAGCAAAGAAGTTTCTAGCTTCATTGTACATACCAAGACGAATCATTGGCCAAACGGCATACGCACCATCTCTAGGCCAACAATAACAATAATAGTCACGGCCATAGTTAAATATAGATGAGTCTCCGCTGGCTAAAATAGAACCCCGACTGTCACAGTGAGCCTTTATAACTAACAAGCTTTTTGTAATAGCAACCTTATGTTCTTCACTAACTGAGACTAAGCGGTTTTTGGCACTTGCAATCCACTCATTCCAATATTTTCGTACTGCTTCCATCCTTTCGGTAATATCATAATGCTTAAGATAAGTATGAGCTACCTGAGCATCGGTCTGGCTATCGGCAGCAACCACCCAATAGTCTATTTCGTAACTATACTTACTACTCAATGTTCGACTAAATCGTATTACGCTATCTACACCACCATGTTCTACTGGGTTAAACGATAGCTCTCCGTCCTCTGCGTCTTTAAAGGTTCCATCCTTACCTTCAACGCCATAACTTCCAACAGCATATTGATCGAAATCTCCACCATCCACAAATTTACCTGCTATCAACAAACAGCATCGACCCTTATAATCAAGCATATAGTGATCGTCTGGTACGTATAAAGCAGTATCGGCACGTCCTGAACGAGATATTTCAAACACCTGATGCATAAATAGACGGACATCACGTTCTTTTGAGCTATCGTTAACAACCTTAACTCTTCTAATTAAAGCGTTATATTCAGTATCGATAAAATCTTTAATCTCTAATCTTATTTCTAGTTGAGGAGAATACATGCTAATCGTACTAATTAAAGCTTCACTTTCGAAATCTATATTAATATGCCAACTCGATTCATTAACCCATGAAAACTGATTATCCACCCATACACCAATTTTATGCTGTGAACTTCTAGCATTAGTTAAATTATCTAACCCGACATAAGGATAGTAAAAATCATGAACTAAACCGGATTCATCCAGTCCAACAAACAACTGTCCATTACTTAATACTACTGGTCTCCCCATAGTTTAACTACCCCCACCTTTTATTTTACAAATTAACGCCTTTTTCCATCATCCTAGATCGTAAATCATGAAATACATTCATAAAGTTAATATACGCATCATACGGTGTTTCATAAGGACTAAAATATGCATGTATGTCTCCGTCATTAAACCACTTAACACACATATAATAAAAATGATCTGATGTTTGTAATTTTCGCCAGTCTTCAATTAAAGACCAATCATTTAAAGCCAATATAGGGTCTTCTAGCCTATATAAAGCCTCAATCGCTTGTCTTTGCATTGCATTACCCAACCAAGCACTTAAATCGCGCTCTGTATCGGCCCAGGTAATGGTATTGGGCACGTCTACACTGCCAACAGCATCTATCTGTTCACTTGCTTCACTTAAAGTAAGGAAATTATGGCCTTGATTTTTAAGCCATTCTTTAGGAAGGGTTTTTAAGAACTCAAATATACCCGATTCACTCCATTGGTGTTCACCAAAAGTCTCATAATCCATAAATAAGTTAAAATTAGTAGCATCAGGATCTTCACTTAGCCAATGGGAGAACTTATCAGCCGTAAGAGGCCACTCTGACCAGTTACGATCTCCGAATCTAAAGGCTATATCGTCACTTAGTCGATAATTCTTAAGTAATAATTTTATATTAGGTGCAGAAATGGGATTATAGACATAATTTGGACTTCTCCAACCTAAAACTGGGTCCCACCCCTCTGCTATAACTGCCTTATAGCCAGCATCTTGAGCCCACACCGCTACCTCATTGTTATAAGCAAGCTCGGTATTTCTAAATACTCTAGGTTCATAATTAAATAATCGCTTTACGATATCACGATGCATCTGAACCTGAATATTAAACTCAGACTTAGAATAGAAGAAAGCCAAACTATGATGATATGTTTCAGCTACTAATTCAACGCTTCCAGTAGCAATAAGTTCCTGGAAAGACGCTAAAGCATCAGGCGCCCATGCCTCAAGTTGTTCTAAAAGCACACCCGACATAGATAAACTGAGTTTAAATTCTGGATGTTTCTTTATCATCTTTAAGAGACGATCGTTAGTCGGTATATAGCTTTTTTCAGCAACTTTCTTTAAGATCTTTTGATTATTCTCATTTGAATCCCAGCCAGCATCAAAATAATTGTGTCGATTACCCGTATCAAAAATTGTATAATGACCAATTCTAAAGGGTTGATGAACATGCATATAAAGGACAATCGACTTCATGATGCGACCCTTTCTAAATGCCTTACATATAGCTTCTTTATTTTATCTGCTGATAAATCCCAATTAATGCCAACTAATTCATTTTCTAATTGCTGCTTTAAGACCTCGCTTAGTGGATTATTTCTCAAATAACCAACGATTTTATTAGACATTTCATTGATGTCCCAAAAATCTACTTTTAAACAGTTATTTAAAACTTCGCTAACGCCAGTTTGTTTACTAATCAGTGAGGGAATATTATAAAATCCTGCTTCTAATGGCGTCAAACCAAAGGGTTCAGAAATTGAGGGCATTACAAATAGATCAGAAATCGCAAATGCATCTCGCCAATTTTTACCTCTTTGAAAACCAGTAAAAATTACGTTTTGTCCAATACCTAATTCAGCAGATAAGCCAATTAGCTCCTGATACTGCTCACCACTGCCAACTATTAGAAAAATTGTTTTTGGCATTCTTGCGACTACTTCTTTAGCTGCCTGCAATAAATTAGTCAATCCTTTCTGAACAGTTAAACGGCCAACATTAGACACTACTTTATAGCCATTACTTTTTAATTGGCTGAGATATTTATAAGTATTATCGTCATCTAGTGCTTCTAGCTGCGCTGGGTCAATACTATTATGTACAACCTCTATTTTATCAGCTGGTATGCCGTATTCGCGTATAATAGCTTTTTTTGTAAGTTCACTAACGGCAATTACACTATCAGCCACTAACATAGATGTTTCTTCAATCTCGTGAACTAAAGGATTTCCTCTTTTTCCTCCAGCTCTATCGGATTCTATAGAGTGCACATGTAATACGATAGGGCAATTACGACTAGCCCTGATTCTTAATGCTGCCCTAAAGGTAAGCCAATCATGTGCATGAACTATATCGAATTCCATCGATTTTGACATATCTGAAACTGCTTGCTCATACATTCGTGCTTGCGTATAGATATCTTTGCTTTCTTCGTGTCCGTCTTGATAGATATATTTATAGCTATCATAGGCTATGCCAGATTGTATAATCTCAAGAACTCCATTTGGTCGGGCGGCAGTTACTTTCATAAAGCCTATGTTATGTTCCGCTTTGTAAGGTAGGATAAATTCAAGATCAACTTCATTTTTAGACAAAGCTTCACACAACTGATAACAAGCAACACCTAGTCCTCCACTATTATGCGGTGGCAATTCCCAGCCAAGCATTAACACTTTCATATCTATATTTATTTCTTTATTACTCTTTATTACTTTAAGTCTGATCTATATTCTAATAAAAAATAACTATAAGCACAACCCTTTTAGATAAAAACAATAAGAAATCATACACACTCACTCTTAAAAACTGGTTATAAATACCCAAGCTTCCATTTATTGTACATTAGCAATATTAATTTTTTAAGTGTTAGACAATACTAATATGACAATAATAATCTCATAATACTCATTGGATTAACTTACGATTATTAACATAACTGCTGCGTAAGCTAATTCAATGAGACCACCCCATACTCTTTCATATTTTTGAATCGATGAATGAAATTCTGTTAGACGATTATTTTTTGTAGGTAGCTGATCTTTATTAAACTTTTCCTTTAGTATAAATCTATATACCCAAACTAAATCAGGGGAGTAGGCGACAAAGCCAACCAATAACCATAGAAAATGATGAGCAGATATAAGCCATATACTTATGACAATAGCTACCGTAACATCAATAAATGTTACCTGTTTCCATAGTTTCCAGTGCTGTTGAGTAGTCTCCAATTCCTGAAAACCGAAATGAGGTAGTGAATCTATCACAAAATGACTAGCAAAAGCTAAAGGTATAGCTATCGGCAGAGGTAGTAACTTTGCTATCACTGCACCAGTACAGAGATGGTTTGTTAATGTCATTAATAATTCATTATCATGATTATGGTGGTATTTTTCAAGGATATAATCTAAAAAAGTAATGTTTATAAAAAATAAACTGATCTATCGCGCAAAATAATTTGAATGGCAGGGGAGACAGGGCTTGAACCTGCGACACCCGGTTTTGGAGACCGGTACTCTACCAACTGAGCTACTCCCCTAGAAACCTAGTATTTATTTTCCAATAGCGTACATTATACATAAAATGATGTTTTATCAGTAGTTTGTCCGTAAATTTCTTTTCAAACAGTCCATAATCTGCTATACATAAGTAACGATGAGTAAAATTTCGCCGACCACTCCTCTATTGATTTTATTATACGGATTTCCTGGGTCGGGTAAGAGTTATGTTGCCCGCCAGTTATCTGATCATATTCAAGCCGCCCATGTTCAAGGTGACAGGATAAGATACGAGCTATTTGAAAAGCCACGTTACGATAAACAAGAAAACGCCGTAGTAACTCAACTAATGGATTATATGACCCAGGAATTTCTAGGTGCTGGTATAAGTGTTATCTATGACACCAATGCTTTACGAGCGGCCCAACGTCATGAACTTAGGAATTTTGCCAGAAAAACACATGCGCAACCATTAGTCGTATGGCTTCAAATCGATAGCGACACTTCTTTTAATCGTACGCAAATGAGAGATCGTCGTAAAACTGACGATAAATATGCACCCGTATTGGACCGAAGTACTTTTGATTCTGTTTGCTCTCATATGCAAAACCCAACTGTAGCCGAAGACTATGTAGTTATAAGTGGCAAGCACGTATTTAACACTCAACTTAGTGCAATAATGAAAAAGCTACAAGACATGAACGTAATACATATTGACGATGTTAACTCCGGAGTAGCTAAGCCTGAGTTAGTCAATAGAATCCCAAACCCTAATTTAGGACGAGTAGACATGGATCGGAGACGCAACATACTAATTAGATGATCCACGTTCATTATTAAATAATAAGTACCAAAAAAATAAAATGCCAATCAAAGAATTTGAAACAGAGCAACTAGGTAAAATTTACGTCATAAAAAGGAAATCTAGCCGACACCTTAGGCTAACCATAGCCCCAGATGGCGACATTAAAGTGTCAATACCAAACTGGGCACCATATAAAAGTGGGTTAGAATTTGCGTTAACCAAATCAGAATGGATAAACAAAAGCCGTATAACTAAACATCATATAAGCGAGGGGCAGCCAATAGGAAGATCACATCATATTTATTTTCAACCATCGACTTCAATAGAAAAAACTAAAGCTAAAACTTACCAGAATCAAATTATTATCAATTTCCCATCTAATAAAAACTTAAACGATGATGAAGTACAAGAAGTAGCCAGAAAAGCTGCTACTAAAGCCTTAAGAAAGCAAGCTGAAATACTTTTACCGCAGAGACTAGCTACTATTTCCGAATCTAATTTATTACCTTTTAGTGAAGTACGTATAAAACAACTTAAACGGAGATGGGGAAGCTGCGATCAAAGCAAACGAATTGTTTTAAATTTATATCTTATCCAATTACCATGGGAACTAATTGATTATGTTTTATTACATGAACTCAGTCATACTAAACATCTAAATCATGGATCACAATTTTGGTCGCTACTCGAATCAATGGCTCCAAATGCCAAAGATCTTAGAAAAGCCCTTAACTCTTATCATCCAAATTTGATAGAAGCATAAGTGGTTTTATTATTAAAGCTCAGCTACAATAAAAGTTATCATACTAACGAGCAATGCAAACAGATTTCAAAGACGATAACCAACCTAATCTATCCGAAAAACTAGCCTACAGTAGGCTGGTAAGCCTTATCAATAGCATGGCTGACGGTGTAATAGCCGTCGATAAAAATATTAGAGTAGTTCTTTTTAATGGAGCAGCTCTAAATATCTTGGATATAAATAACTTAAAAGAAGGCCAATCGCTTGAAGGACTCCTAAATCCAATCGACAAAAACAACCAGCCGGTAGATATTATTGAATTAATAAAAAATACAAATATACCAACAACCAACCGTGACTTAAAGTTAAGCTATAAAGATGGAAGTATATCTAGTCTTTATCTAGGAATTGCACCAGTTCATATAGGTTATGGAAGTAAGGGTCAAGAGGGTTACGTACTACAAATAAGAGATATAACTACCGAAAAATCCCTTGAAGAAGAAAGAGATGAATTTATAAGTGTCGTATCTCACGAATTAAGAACTCCTATCGCCATAGCTGAAGGCAATATATCTAATGCCCAATTAATTCTAGATAAAAGTACAGATATACAGACAATAGCTAAAGCACTAAACGAAGCACACAATCAAGTACTTTATTTATCTGATATGATTAATGACTTATCAACCTTAAGTCGCGCCGAAAGAGGTAAATTAACCCTAGAGATTGAACCAATTAATATTCATGACCTCATACTTGAACTGGCCAACAATTATGCGAATGAAGCTGAATCAAAAGGACTTAAAATTAAAACAGTTATCGATTCTAAATTAGAATTGTTATATTCTTCAAAACTATATACTCGAGAAATTCTGCAAAATTTTATTACCAATGCTATTAAATATACCGACAAAGGACACGTTACAATTGGAGCCAAGCAAATTAAAGAAGGAGTTGAGTTAAGCGTCGCTGATACCGGCATTGGTATAAGCAAAGCTGATCAAGAGAAAGTTTTTGATAAGTTTTTCCGTTCTGAAGATTATCGAACTAGAAAGTCAAATGGTACCGGTCTCGGGCTATATGTAACCATGAAACTCGCTCGTTTAACTCATGCAGATATCACATTTAAAAGCGAATTAAATGCCGGCTCAGTCTTTACTATCGCCATGCCCAACCTTAAGAAGACTTAACTCCAATGACCGGTGGTGCCACGCTACGACCCTTCCATAGCACAGTACCAAATTCATAACGCCACATCGACAAATGCATTAACCAGATATCTAATAAAATAATATAAGGCCAAACTATAACTGACTTATTGGCTTGCGAACGATAAGCTGTATCTTCTACCAAAAAATACGTTAAACCAAATAAGATAAAACTTAAAGCATTTAAGACAGCCAAACCATAAGTCCCATTAAGAAGATAATAGAAGAACAAAGGTATAGATCCAAGCATAAAAACAACCTCCAAAAGTGTTATTAAAGCAACAAATTCAGGCTGTCGATGTAACTGTGGATACCTTAGTCTTAGGGCAGTCTCAAACTGA
Source organism: Candidatus Saccharimonadota bacterium (assembly GCA_027365445.1). GTDB lineage: Bacteria > Patescibacteriota > Saccharimonadia > Saccharimonadales > UBA4665 > JAJZWH01. Next base: position 28,798 of record DAHXNJ010000014.1, read on the forward strand.
TCTGATGTTTGTTTATCACTAACGACTCCATCGTATTGAAAAAAACTATATTGATCTTCTTTAGCAGCTCGCTGAGCAAAATAACTTTCGCATACGACCCGATGAGATACTGCACCAAAGCCTCCGAGACCAATTAAATAACTTCGTTTAGCTAACCAACAGGTACTTAGAACAGGTGGTCGTGAAAAACTGCGCCTAGGTAAACAAATCTCCCAAGCATAACGCAACGGCTGATAAATTCTCTGCTTAAGCTTATTTGGCCTTTCGTTTTTCGGTAATATAGATATAACTGACTTATTCCTACCATCTAATGCAGACACCAAGAACCTAAGCGATTCTTTGGTAAATCTCGTATCAGCACCACAAAAGAGAATAACGTCACCATTGGCCGCATTTAATAATTGCTGATAAGCCCAATTTTTAGCTAACCATTCAGTACCAGCTGGTTGTCCTGCCACAAAAACAACACCATCATGAGCAAAGGATCTAATTATTTCAGGAGTTCTTTTAGTTGTTGATGCATCATCTAAAACTAGAATCTCTAACTTTGGGTAGTCACAGGCCAGCAAAGATATGAGACATTTATTTAAGCTATCTGTTTCATTCCTGGCTGGTATAGCAATCGTTAACGTCGGAGCCTGGTTATCCACTACTTTAGTATTTATTTTTATTCGAGCAGTAACTCTAATATGTCGGATAGTAGATGCCAACAATATTACGGCCATCAATAATGACAATAAGGAAAGGACAACAAATCGGTCTTGATAGACATTTCCTCTTAATATTAAAATGCTCCCTATAAGTAGATCCAATATTTGTATCAACCACAAACGAAGCAGACTCAGTTGGCTAATACGTTGCAGATGTTTTGATTCAATATGGCTACAGCTCATCCTATAATATGAAAATATTCTATAGCCAGATAATATAACCAATAAATAAGCCCACAACCAACTGCCATAATTAATTAGTACTAAAATACTAATTAAACTTACTAAAATAACAGCTATAAAACTTAATTGTTTTTTAAAGCGCCACAAAAACCAACAGATTAAGATATCTAAAAGGCCACTAGCAATAAATAAAATTAAGATAAGCGTCATAGAATAATTATATTTTAGCAAAACTTCATCTATAAATATAAATAAGGCTCAATCTCCTCAATTTATTGTACGGCTAACCATATAAGCACCAAACATCACATATAAAATTAAAAGTAATAAATTTATATTGTTATTGCCACATGATAGACGACATGCTAAACTTGACTTTAAGTTCCTACAATTCTCGTTATTGTAGGATTTTTAAATTATAAGAAGAGGTAAAACTGGCAATGGCCAACCAACAGAAGCCTAAACGCCGACTTAAGGCACCACAAACTGTTCGTGAAAAAGCTAAAGAATCTAGCGCTAAACCCGTAAAACCAAAAAGATTTATCAGTTTTAGAAAGAAATTAAAAGCACCTTTTAAAAAATTAGCGTCCTTCTTGAATAAATACAAGTTATTTAGGATTATTGCTAAAATACTTAAATTTATTGGCAAAATCATCGTACCATCATATATCAGGAGTAGCTGGAGAGAACTTAAGTATGTTACCTGGCCTAATAGACGTGAAAGTAGAAGATTAACCTTTGCTGTGCTAGCTTTTTCTGTCGTTTTAGGAGCATTAATCGCTACACTGGATTACGGATTAAGTAATTTATTTAAAGCAATATTACTAGGTAAATAAACCTAGAATAAGAGAGGAAATATGGCAGTTACAACCAATAAAAGATACGATACTAGTAAAAGATGGTACGCCATCCATACATACAGCGGCTATGAAGAAAAAGTAGCTGAAAGCATCCGTCAACGAGCCGATAGCTTGGATATGGGTGACAAAATATTTCAAGTTCTTGTTCCAAAAGAAAAGATGATTGAAATCAAAAACGGTAAAAGGCGAGTAGTTGAAAAAAGAATTTTTCAAGGCTATGTCTTGGTCCAAATGAAGCTCAGCGAAGATGCCTGGTATATAGTTAGAAATACGCCTAGTGTAACTGGATTTGTAGGAAGCGGAACTGATCCAACGCCAGTTGAACAAGATGAAATAGAAAAAATTCAAAAGCGTATGGGCCTAGAACAACCTAAGCATAAAATCGATTATAACATTGGAGATGTCGTTAATATTATTGATGGACCATTTAAAGGATTCGATGGTAGCATTAATGAAATAGATGCCCAAAAAGGTAAACTAAAAGTATTAGTTAATATGTTTGGGCGAGAAACGCCAGTAGAATTAGACAGCTTACAAGTAAAAAGAGTCTAGAACAGCTAAATTAACAAGTTAATGATTATACCTATATACTTAAAAACCCTTGATATTAAACCCTTACCCTGATAATATAATAACCCGTTACGCATTCTATATTGACATAGCTTAATAATTAAGGGACGCTTCAAAACCCTCGGGCTAAATAATCTAAACTTAGGAGAATTTTATGGCAGAAAAAGCCATCAGAGCAAATTTAAAAATGAAACTAAAAGCAGGGCAAGCAAGTCCAGCTCCTCCGGTAGGAAGCACACTTGGTCAGTACGGTGTAAATATGATGGATTTTATAAATCCTTTTAATGAGCAAACTAAAGAAATGCAGGGCACTGACCTAACAGTTCATATAACTATATACGAAGACCGAACAATGGCGTTCCGAGTAGTAACCACACCAACTGACGATAGGATAAGGGCAGCACTTAAAATCGACAAAGGTTCGGGTCGTCCAAATAGTGAAAAAATTTCAAAAAAACTATCACAAGCAGATTTGACTAAAATAGCCGAAGATAAAGCTAAAGACATGAATACAGATAATATTGAATCTGTTAAAAAAATGGTAGCTGGCACTGCAAGAAGTATGGGCATTGAGATAGAAACAATTTAAGTGCATTTATAAATTTATTGTGGGAGGCCTTAAAAACAGCCGATAATACCACGAAAGGATAAATAATCATTATGGCCAAAGCTAAAGAAGAAGAAACTAAACTAAAAATAGAAACAGCTAAAAAAGATAAGGTAGTAAAAGCTGACGAAGTTAAAACTACCAAAACTACCGCTAAGGCTGGAAAGCGAAGTCAAAAAGCAATCGAAGCTAAAGAGGAAAAATTAGCAAAGCTAGAAAAAAAGCAAGCAGAAACTCCTAACGACAAAGCTAAGTCAAGTGAGTCTAAATTAAAGCCCACACCAACAAGAACAAAACTTGAAAGAAGGTCTAAATCTTACAAAAAAATTAATACTATCATCGACAAGTCAAAGACTTATGAGCAAAAAGAAGCTTGTGCATTAGTAATCAAGTCTAATCCTGTAAAATTTGATGCAACCGTTGAACTTCACGTTCGTCTAGCAGTTGATCCAAGACAAGCAGATCAAAACGTCAGAGATAATGTACTACTACCGGCGGGAACGGGAAAGAAAATCCGCGTAGCAGCTTATGTTGATGATGCTAATGTAAACGCGGCAAAAGACGCTGGTGCGGACTTAATTGGCGAAAACGATATTAACAAAGAACTAGAAGCAGGTAACTTTAGTTTCGACGTTCTTGTTGCGACACCGTCACAAATGCCCAAATTAGGCAAATACGCTCGTTTATTAGGCCCTAGAGGACTTATGCCTAACCCTAAGAGTGGTACAGTTACTAATGACATCACCAAGGCCATAAAAGAAGCAAAAGCCGGTAAGGTTGAATATCGTGTCGACAGTGGCGGTATTATTCATTTAGGAATTGGCAAAGTTAGTTTTAAGCCAGAACAACTTGACGAAAACTTGACTGCAGTCTTAGCCAGCATTAAAGCTAACAAACCAGCCAGCATTAAAGCTACCTATATCATTAATGCCTACCTAACGACCTCAATGGGTCCATCGATTAAGCTTTCTGTTTAATTACGTACTTTCATAGCTAGCAACAAAGCATTTAGCATTTTACTAAAACCACGCACACCACCCTTATAGGCTAAGTATCTATCACTCCATGTGGGTTCATATTTGTCCTTAAATCGATGTAATCCACTAAACGAATAGATTCTATCGCCATTGACATAGGCAAAGCGAAGAACACTACCTATTAAACTATTCTCTTCATTAGATTCATCTAAGCCAACTAAAGGACACAGCCCTAAACTAAAGTGCTTATAGCCTTTATCATGAAGCAAAAAAAGCAATTGATATAGTAAAAAATCGTTTATATTTGGAGGAGCATCCTTAACGCCTCGAAGCATATCATAAGTAACTTCTTCTTGATTGAAACTAGCCGAGGGTACAATATTCATAAATGCCTGTATTGTTTTGACTGCATCTCTTACTACTACTATCTGACATTGTTGCACGTATTCTTCACTAAAATAACCCATTACAAAACCCCTTTCGCTACGACCTGGCTTGTCCAACCAATTGTCCGATATAAATTTTAGTCTATCGACTATGGCTTGATGGTGTGGTGGATCAAGTATTTCTACGCTATAATTTTCTCGACTAAATCGGTTTTTTATATTCCTAAAATACTTATTTTTAGCAGTTACATTAACGAAATGATCTATATCGACAATTGCTTCTTGACCTATTAGCTGTAACTGATAGCCATTATCCTTATAAAAGTCTCCGTAACGTTCATCAATATGAATAAGTGCTGGTTGCCAATCATTGGCCCAACAAGTTTGGCTGAATTCACGAAATAACTGACTATATGATGCCCGGTTACCAACCGGATCAGCTAGAATCAAAGCAACTCCTCTACGAACGTTATATGCTATTGCTGCGTCTCCATTGCTGCTAAAGAAATAATGTTTATCATGTGGCCAAAGCTTAAAGTAATCCTCGCTTGGAGCACCATATCGATCGATAATCTTTCTTATCCTCTCTCTGTCAGCCGACTGATCAATCAAGCGCGCTCTAACTGGAGCAAATAAAGATAATACCAAATAAGCTAAAGAGATTATGCTAATAAAAGATAGTGAGTCCATGAATAAATTAGCCCTCTTAGTATATGGATGTAGAGGCTGATTAGTCGTCAGATCAAATTGATCAATCGTATGATGAATTGCGCTAACGAAGGATATTTGACGGTGAAAGTCTGTTTTACCAAGTAACATAAATCCGGCTATACCATAGATTAAGGTAATCAATAAAACTATTACTGCTAGCTTAAATGAATTCCTAAAGGCCGTTAAATCGCTCTTTACTCTAAATGAGTTTTTACTTAATAAAAGTGTTACGGTAATAATTATTGGTAAGATAATATATCGAACTAATATGATTAAATTAAATCTATCTAGCTGATGATGATTAAGTATCGCCGTAACACCTTCTCCAAATATAAAAATAAAGATAGCCAAAGCTACTATTAACGCATTACGTTTTCGGCGACTTAGCAAAATACTTAAATAAACCAAGCCCATACCTAGTAAAATATGTATATCGATAACAAAACTGTTTAAGAACTTTAAGTGAAATAACTCAATTTCATCCAATAGAGTAGATATAGTAATAAAAAACCCATATAAGCCAACTAAAAAACTCACTAATAAGACTGTTGAAGAAGTAGTAATTTTAAATTGTTCAGTTATACGATTTTGATTCATAGATGGCTTATGTCTTTTTATATATTGTAAACGAATATATAAATGTATAGTATTAGTTTTTACATTTGCAATTTATGCAAGTTAATGTGTAGAATGATAAAAAATAAGGGAAGGTATCTTTTGGCCGTCTATAGCAACATCCAAATAAGACAGGCAATCAATGATGGTCACATTGTATGCGTGCCTTTTAATCCAAAGCATGTATCACATGCCAGTCTTGACGTAACTCTAGGCAATTATTTCTATCGGATTGAGAAGATGGAAGAAAGAGTAATCTATAATCCGTTTGACAAAGAAGATGTTGAGCGCTATTTTGATGGTCCATATAAGGCAACGACTCATGAACAATGGTGTAAGCAAAACGGTATAACACCGTTAAACAACATACCTCTTGATCATCCGGTTATTAGCTTAAAACCAGGCGAAAGAATATTGGCTCACACTCATGAATTCTTCGGCATAAACCCTCCTGGAGCATATGAACTAAAATCTCGATCCAGTTGGGGAAGGAATGGGGTAGCAGTATGTTTTGATGCCGGATGGGTCGACCCAGGATATATTAATCGATTGACATTAGAAATATACAATCTCAATGACCGAGAAACAGTCGTCTTGCCGGTTGGTGAAAGAATTGCCCAAGCAGTGTTTCACGAAACAGGAGAAGTGCAGGGTAATTATGGTGAAGGAAGAGATAATGGATTTAGTGGTAAATATCAACAAGGGACAGTCCTAGATACAGTTATTAAAACCTGGTCACCAGATATGATGCTTCCAAAAGCCTATAAGGACGGCCGCACCAAACCAATCCCGATTAACGGGGCGGCTTATGAGTAGTGGCAAATATATAGTTCTAGAAGGTCCAGAAGGAGTTGGTAAAACAACCCAAATGCAAGAATTAGGTCGACGACTAGAATTAGCCGGACTTCCAACTCGTACGTTTAGAGAGCCCGACTCACAAAGTGATTTAACGGCAAGAGCCATAAGACGTTTAACCCAAGATCCCAGATATCCAATGAACACTAATACCGAAGTATTGCTATATAATGCAGCCCGCTCTCAATCACTTCAGATAATTAAGCATTGTGTAGAAAATGGAATTATTTGCATTGTAGACCGAAATTATTTAACAACTTTAGCAATCCAATATTATGGACGAGCAGATGTTCCGGACTATAACACAATCAATCAGATAATATCTTTTGCAGTCAATGGTATGGAGCCTGATTTAACAGTCGTTCTAGATGCTCCTGTAACCTTATTGATGGAAAGACTAGCAAAAAGAAGAGCTGGCGATCGATACGATAGCTTAGATGCTGCATTCTTAGAAAGAGTTAGGGCAGGTTATTTATGGGAGGCCAACCAACGAAATCTACCAGTCATATTTGCTAACGATAGCTTAGAAGAAGTAGCCAACCAAATATGGAAACATGTGGCTAAAACTTTAAGTGTGCGAACAGTTTCAGCCCCTGTTGCCTCAAAGGACATACTGGAAACAGAACCACCACTTCCGTCTCTTAAGCCTAATCTATCCAAAAACGAACCAGAAAAAACATTAGAAGAGCTATTGATTAAAGGCACAAAAAGTATAACTATTACCCAACAAGGTAAACAATACCTCGAAAAAGCAGTCACCAATACCGAAGGCAACGTTTACGCCTTTACGAGCTATCTATCTTCACCAACTATTGCGGCCGCTATGGCCAGGCTAAGTCGTAGAGGAGATGACATGCGCATTACATTGTTAGACGAATTTGCCTCTCATGACGGAAAAGATGAAGATTTATTAAAGCGAGTCATAACTGCCTATGGAGACGACTCGGTTCAGCAATTAGCCGGCATCCATTTAGTAGTTGAACAAGCATCTAACCTCTTAACTAAAAAACTTGAAAGGGGAAGGTTAGCTGCCTATCTTGAGCAATCAACTCGATACATTTATTTTGATAAAAAAGATAGTAATGGCAAATATAAATACCACGTACCAAAAGAATTAGATACCGAGACTACCAAACTATACAAACGTAGCATGGATAAGATCTTTAAAAATTATTCCAAAATGGTTCACCAACTTGCTGAATATATTACTTCGACATCAAAAGTACCTCTTGACCAAAGAGATGGGGCATTTAAGGCAGCAATTAGAGCCCAAGCTTGCGATGCAGTCCGTCCGGTTCTACCAGTTGCTACCACCTCAACCGTGGGAATCTTTGCCTCTACTCAGGCCCTTGAAAGCTTAATAATGCGCTTACTAAGCGAAGACCTTCTTGAATCAAAAGAAACCGGAAAGCTATTACTAACAGAAGCACGAAAAGTTATTCCTATGTTTTTAGAGCGTACCGACAAGCCAGATCGAGGTGGTGCCATGACCGCCTATAAAGCCAACAACAATAAAGCCATGAAACAATTGGCCAATAGCCAACTTAATCAGAAATTGCCTGCTAATAATGATGAGAGCGTTACTCTTGTTGATGTATGGCCCCGAAATGAACTAGATCTTGTAGCGGATATGCTATATGAATACACCGACATGTCACTTAATTCTATTAAAAATGAAGTTTCAACCTGGACGTATGACCAAAAGGTAGCCACTATAAAAACCTATGTCGGCGAACGACTTAACCGTAGGCACCGCCCCGCCAGAGCTCTCGAAAAAGCCCATTATAGCTGGGACATCGTCTGTGATTATGGTATCTTCCGTGACTTGCAACGTCACCGAATAGTTGACGACCTAGAATGGCAAGAACTCACTCCACGTTACGGCTATGACATGCCTAAAGTAATAGAAGAGGCAGGACTGAGTGAGCTATTTGAATCTTGCTTTGATATAAGCCTCGAACTATATAGTCAATTACAGTCAGCAGGATATACTGAATCTTCTCAGTATGCTACCTTACTAGGACATCGAATGCGCTGGAAGGTTACTTACAATGCTAGAGAGGCATTTCACCTACATGAGCTGAGAACCGGCCCTCAAGGACATCCAGGATACCGAAAACTCGTTAATGAGATGCATCAGAAACTAGCCGAAGTTCATCCTCTCCTAGCCGAATCAATGAGATTTGTTAATAAAGATGAAGACCCAGCTCTTACAAGATTGGCTGCCGAACGATATGCACAATTTAAACTTAATAATCTAAATCAAGATAAAACAGCTACTCAGCTCGCTCAAAGTGATAAATAAGATCGTTTATAGCGCCTTTATCACAGAAAATATAACCACACGAAACCTTAGTCAGTGCTAATTCTTGCTGAGAATCATAACAAATTATTTTACCAAGATATTCTCTTTGATCACCCGAGTCATAATAACGTTCATACTGTTTTGGATTATCCCAATCAATTGCCGGCAAGTGACCTTCACTGTCTAAATTAACCGATTTAGTTACGATCAATTCTCCTAAATGTAGTCTCATTTTATTATTAATTTGACGATCAAGTTCATAGTAAGCAGGAACAGTAATTGGCTTCGAATTTAA